>NZ_JBFTMA010000393.1:0-7589 GCF_056396725.1 Bacillus sp. 05T31 | reverse complement strand
TTAAAATGTTATTTTCGTTCATATAATGAATTATCCTTCTAGTATATTTATAGGATTTATATCATATAGTGAGAGAAAGAATGTAAGTTAGAAAGGAGTCTTATAGAATGAGTTGTTTGGAGGGAAATGACTTTAGTGAACAAAATATGGTAAGTGTACCTAATCCCTTAATTTGATTTATAATAGATTGGCGTCATAGACGACCAAATAAAAACACAGGGTTTTATCTCTGTGTTTCTTCAAATTTTCGTTTTTGAATATATGCTTGCGCATGAATAATTTCTTCCTGAAGCTCTTTTAATTCTTTCATAGATTCTGATTCAATAGCCATGTAAGTAGTAACTAAACTGATCATCATATCCATCTTCTCTACTATATTTTGAATGACCTGTTCAGATTGCTCTTTTTTAGGGTGTTGTATTGCCTTTAATACATTTTCCATATAATTGTTTTTTCTTTGCTGGATATCATAAATAAACTGTTTTGTGTTTGAGTTCATTTGTTGTTCCTCCGTTTTGGATATACTTTTATTCTATCATATTTGAATAGAAAATATTGGATTCCCCTAARTTYACACYTGTCTCGTACATCTCCTCAAACAAACTTAGCTTGATAGCGATGGGGTAGCACCAACAAAACGCGAATTTCGTACGATAAGCAAAATTGAAAACGAAAAGACGATTCTTTGGTATTAAGAATCGTCTTTTTTAATAGAAGGTATCGCCAGCATTTTTATGTTGAAATATACTTAACGTATTTTTTTTGATTTGCTGACAGTACAACCTAATATAGCTTAGAGAATGAATTTATTGACATACGATAATGCGCGATAAATTTTATGAATAAGCTTGGTAATATTTAAAAGCCACGAAACGCCTTCATACCAGCGTTTCGTGGCTTTTTTGAACTATTCATGCACATACTTTTATACATTGTCCCCGTAACTTTTATAGAACTACTTAAAATTGCATTAAGTTTTATTCAACCGGTACTTTATTAGCGTCCATTTCTACAAATTCATTAAAATCATCTCCCCAATCACAGATAGAAGTTACTACGTGTTCTAGTCGACGACCTATTTCACTAAGTTTATACTCAACCTTTGGAGGTACTATAGGATATACACATCTAGTAATTATTTTATCTTCTTCTAACTCTCTTAATTGTCTGATTAACATGCGTTGATTCACATCAGGAAGCTTTTTTTGTATTTCACTTAATCTTAAAGGTGAACGCTGTAACAAACACCATATAATTGCTATTTTCCAACGCCCTCCTATCACAAGCCAAAAGCAAAAGAGGTATTAGTTAAAATACTATATACTTCTGTCTGTCATACAGATGCTTTTACATTATCAGGTGACGACCCGGAAGGAGTATTTCCTGCTGTACTTGGTCATGAAGGTGCCGGTGTTGTCGTTTCGGTAGGTGATGAAGTTACTTCAGTAAAACCTGGTGATCATGTTATTCCACTATATACACCTGAATGTGGAGAATGTAAATTCTGTCGTTCTGGTAAAACAAACCTATGTAGTGCTGTACGAGAAACACAAGGTAAAGGTTTGATGCCTGATGGAACAACTCGCTTCTCTTATAATGGAGAGCCACTTTATCATTACATGGGAACTAGTACATTCAGTGAATATACCGTTGTTAATGAAATTAACTTAGCGAAAATCGACGAAAACGCTCCGTTAGATAAAGTTGCCTTATTAGGGTGTGGTGTGACTACAGGTATCGGTGCTGTACACAATACCGCGAAAGTTGAAGAAGGAGCTGTGACAGCTGTATTTGGTTTAGGAGCGATTGGATTAGCTGTTATTCAAGGATTAGCACAAGCGAAAGCAAGTCGAATTATTGCCGTTGATTTAAATCCTAAAAAACAGGAATTAGCACAAAAAATGGGAGCAACTGATTTTGTGAATCCTGCAGATTATGATCGCCCAATTCAAGAAGTTTTAGTCGAAATGACAGATGGAGGCGTGGATTATAGTTTCGAATGTATTGGTAATGTTGAAGTAATGAAGTCCGCTCTTGAAGCATGTCATAAAGGTTGGGGCGAAAGTATTATTATCGGTGTAGCCGGTGCTGGTAAAGAGATTCATACTCGTCCATTCCAATTAGTAACGGGTCGGGTATGGCGTGGATCAGCCTTTGGTGGAGTTAAAGGAAGATCTGAGCTTCCAGAAATGGTCGAAGATTATATGAAGGGTGAAATTGATTTAGATTCATTTATTACTCATCATTTAGAATTTAAAAACATCAATGAGGCATTTGACTTACTACACAAAGGTGAATCCATTCGTACGATTTTAACTTATGGAGAGTGAGATAATGAGTCTTAAATGTATTGAACAACATCGTTCTTTCGAAGGAGAGCAACGTAAGTATAGCCATTATTCAAAAGTCTTGCAATGTGATATGAAATTTAGTATCTACTTACCATCAAATAAAGAAAAGAAAAAAATCCCACTTATATGGTGGTTATCTGGTTTAACTTGTACAGATGATAATTTTAGTCAAAAAAGTGGATTTCAACGTTTGGCTGAAAAGCATCAAGTTGCAGTGATCATGCCAGATACTTCACCACGTGGAGAATACGTTTCAGATGTTGCAGCATGGGATCTTGGACAAGGGGCAGGTTTTTATATAAATGCTACCCAGGAGCCTTGGGCACAGAATTATAAAATGTATTCATATATTGTAGATGAATTAACATCCATTGCTTCGACTATAGTACCTAATTTTTCAGGTGAAGAAAGCATAATGGGACATTCAATGGGAGGACACGGGGCTTTAGCGATTGGTTTGAAAAATGCTAAGAGATTCAAAGCGGTTTCTGCTTTTTCTCCGATCTTAACCCCTAGTCAAGTTCCATGGGGAATAAATGCTTTCACCTCTTATTTAGGTGAAGACAAAGATTCTTGGAAACAATGGGATGCTTCAGAATTAATTAAAGAAGATACTATTCCACCTATTCTTATTATGCAAGGTAGTCAAGACGAGTTTTATCCAAAACAATTGGAAGAGCATATTTTCTTAGAGAATGCTCAAAAAAATAGACAAATGGTAACTTATAAAAAAATGGAGGGCTATGATCATAGCTACTTCTTTATTGCCACTTTCTTAAATGAGCATTTCTCTTTCCATATGAAGTATTTAAGATGATTCTTATTTACAACAAATTTTAATTAAAACAATACCCACTTCCAATGACATATGAAGTATTTAAGTTTAAAGCAAAATATTGTAACAAAAGTATCCGCATGTAGAGATGTGGGTACTTTTGATTGTTATATTTTGTAATATTGTATCGTTTGTAAAAATAATTAAATTTGAGGGAAGAGTTCATGTGGATTAAAAAAATGTTATTTAATTACCGTGTTAAACCATCCTTATTAAAATCTCGTTATGGGGTTGAAAAGGAAAATCGACAAGTTGACTTAGTTGAAAGTTCAACTGAAACGTCTAAATCCGTTTCGATAAGAGATACCAGATCATATATTCAGCAAGATTTTGCAGAAGTACAGATGAAATTTATTCAGCTTAATTCTAAAACATTAGAAGATATGATTAATTACTTAGCGGCTATACGCGAAATCCCTTCTCTTTCCGTGGATAAGAATAAAATGCTTTGGCCATTAATATCCAAATGCTGAATTCAAAAAAATAATGTTTATAATTTTGGCTATTTCTATATCAAATATTTGAGTTGATGGGGGGACAGTTTATATGGAAATGAAAAAAATGTTAAACAATGACCGTATTAAACCATATTTATTAAAAGCACGTTTTGGAGTTGAAAAAGAAAGTCAACGAGTTGACCTATCAGGAAGTTTAGCTAAAACGGAACATCCCAATAGTATTTCAGTAAGAGATGAACATCCTTATATTCAGCGAGATTTCTCGGAAACACAAATGGAATTAATCACACCAGTTACCGGAACACTAGAAGATTTATTTAATTACTTAGCAGCTATCCATGATGTTGCCTATCGTTCTATGGGTGATAACGAAATGCTTTGGCCATTAAGTATGCCACCACAGTTGCCCGAAAAAGAAGAAGATATTATTATTGCGAAACTTAATAATCATGAAAATGTTTTATATCGCCGATATTTATCTAATTCTTATGGCCGACGAAAACAAATGATTAGTGGTATTCATTTCAATTTTGAATTTAGCGATGATTTAATTCAGGTATTATTTGAATTACAATCAGAAATAAAAGATTATCATCAATTTAAAACAGAAATTTATCTGAAAGTCACAAGGAATTATTTACACTATCGATGGCTAATAACTTATTTCTTCGGTGCTTCTCCTAGTAGTGAAAAGAATTTCTTTGAAATAAATCCTTTAAATGGCGCCGTAAGAAGCATTAGAAATAGTAAATATKGTTATAGCAATGAAAACGATGTTCAAGTATCCTATAGTAGTTTACAGAACTATATATCTGATCTTTCTTCGCTGGTGAGTAAAGGGGTTTTATTAGAAGAAAAAGAATTTTATGCATCTGTCCGTTTAAGGGGCGGCCCTCAAGTCTCAGATTTAAATAAGCAAGGGATTCGTTATATTGAATTAAGAAACCTAGATTTAAACCCTTTTGAAACATATGGAATTAGTCATGAACAAGCAGAATTTCTACACCTTTTCCTCATCTATTTACTCTGGATTGACCAAGTCGATAATAATGATGAATGGGTAAAAATCGGTGATTTTCAAAATAATTTAGTGGCTCTTGAACATCCTTTAGAACATACGCAATTTAAAACAGATGCTGAGCGTATTGTTGATGAGATGGAACATTTAACAGGGCTGTTAGACATAACGGTTTCGAATACCTTATTTGTTAACTTGAGAGAAATGCTAACAAATCCAAGTAAGACTTTAGCTGGAAGATTTTATAAAGAGATTATAAAAAGTAGTCAAAGTCAAGTAGCTACCCGTATTGCTAAAGAAAATTATAAAAAATTATGGGATAAACCGTATCAATTATCAGGATTTACTGACATGGAGTTATCTACACAAATTTTAATGTTTGATGCTATTCAACAAGGAATACAACTAGACGAAAAAGCCTTATGTTCCTATGATTTATTTGCAAGAAAGCCTTTTGTTGTAAAACCAAAAACAACAAATTATGGATTAGGAATATCTATCTTTAAAGAAGCCGGAGCAAGTTACGAAGACTATCAAAAAGCACTCACATTAGCATTTAAAGAAGACTCATCCGTATTAATAGAAGAATTTGTTTATGGAACAGAATATCGATTTTTTGTGCTAGATGACAAAGTTCATGCTGTTTTATTACGAATTCCTGCTAATGTTGTAGGGGACGGTACACATACGATTGAAGAATTGGTCCTTCAAAAAAACTTGGATTCATTAAGAGGAATGGACCATAGGACACCTTTAGAAAGTATACAATTAGGTGAATTAGAGGTCTTAATGCTTAAAGCTCAAGGGTATCGAAAAGATTCAATTCCAACAAGTTGCGAAATTGTATTCCTGCGAGAAAATTCTAATATCAGTACAGGTGGAGACTCTATTGATGTGACAGATCAAATTTCCGATGATTATAAGAAAATAGCTGTAGATGCGGTATCTGCACTTGGAGCTAAAATTAGTGGTATAGATTTGATTATTGAAAATACAGAAGTTCCTGCAGCAAATAAAAATGCTTATGGAATTATTGAGGCAAACTTTAATCCATCAATGTACATGCATATATATCCGTATAAAGGAAAATCTAGACGTTTAACTATGCATGTATTACATTATTTATTCCCTGAATTATTAGTTAGTAATTACAGATAGTTAAATTTAATGTTTATGTTGTAGAAATAACAGCCTAAAATTAATTAAAAAAGCCCTTAGATATGTCTAAGGGCTTTTTTATTATTAACTTAAGCTTGATACTTTTTAAAATCCATTGGTGTTACCGCAAAATCATTAATAGTAGCCGCAAATGATTGGAAGTGATCGCTATCATTATGAATTGCAATTGCTTCTTCATCTTTCCAATGTTCAATAGTAACTTACATACTTTCTTTATCTGTTTGCTTAAACATATCTAAGAGATATTTCCTTCTTCTAAGCGAGAATGCTCAATTAATTGATTAATACTTTTTGGGGTACCACCCCATGCCCATCAACTTAAGGATTTGGTGCTGTTTTAGAATAAAGTTTGGTTAAAAATAACTCTAAACCCTTGATTTCACTGCATATCAGTGGTGTTTTTCTTTTAGTTAGAAAAACACCCTTTCAGATAAAAGTATCTAAAAGGGTAAATCCTTGCATTTTTTAACATTGCGACTGTATTTCCAATCTACACAAAGCTACAATAACCCAATAAATAGTTTTTTCTTTTTTATGGAATCTTACTTTGGTGATAATGCTAGAGTATATCCATTATTAAAATATTAAAAATCTAAATAGTGTATTAAGATAAGAAAAAGCATTGACAACTGAATCGACGGGTTTTTGTCCACTGTAATCACACGGGGCTTTGAAACATGAAAAGACTGCAAAATCAAGCCACACAACGAAACACCCAAGAAATAACAAAGATTTTTGTCCGTCTGTTCCACCTCCTACAGAAGAATGGACGGAAATCTCACAGATATGAGAAGAAAACAGTGTTTGATATTATGGGGGTTGTCTATAAGTATAATGAGGTGGGCGGGCAAAGGAAAGCTGTATAATTTTTGRAATTAGGCCCATTGAGGTTTATTTAGCATGTTCATTTTTAAGGATACAAAGTATTTTAAGAGTTTTTCCGTTCATATGAACGGAAGTTCATTTTGTTCCCGTTCTTAAGTTGATGGGCATGGTTTTCCGCCCACATCTAATAGAAAATATAAGCTAAGATATATTGACATGAAAAAACGTTGGTTTTGTTACTTTAAGTGATTTTATCAGTCTCAAAAACGAGGTATTTGAGACTGATGAAAATTAGAGTGAAACATGATTGAAACGGCTTTAAATCTGTGTTAAAATCCATCACTAAATTGATAGTTCCATTAAAAATGAGGACATTAAATCCTCAAGAAGTAACAATTCTAGTTTGAACCACACTTTGATCAAAATGGATTTTTTAATTCTTGTATGGGATATTTTCATTATTTTTTCACAGCAATAAAAACTTCTATTATTTATTGTTAACAAATCGTCTGGATTACATTTTTTAATTGTAAAATATTGTTCTGCTTACTTTCATTTTTCTTATAAATAAAAACGGTATCAATGACATTATTAAAGTTTAAATTGTAATAGTGGATGTTTGTATAGCTATATAAGTCAATAAGTTTAGTATTTAATACAGCAATGGTATTACTGATTTGTAGAAAATCTTGAATACTACTAATTGACTTTATTTCCTTTAATTTATATTGTATTTGATTTTTTATAAGCCAATCAACCACAGCTCTTGTATACATACAACCTTTACTCAATACGAGTAATGTAATAGGCTTTTTTTGATTGAAATTGATTATATGATTATTACTTGAAATAATCTCAAATGTTTCAGTGGCAATAAGATCATATGCTAAATCGGGATATTTTTTAATAGGATTACTAATGAG
>NZ_JBFTMA010000392.1:0-7259 GCF_056396725.1 Bacillus sp. 05T31 | reverse complement strand
CGTAACGCACCGTCAATTGCTTTTATTTTTCTATTACCACCTGCAACTAAAATAGAACGTTTCTTTAACTTTAACTCTTCTAACTCAATTCCAATTGTACGCTTATTAATTTCTTCRCTACTAATATTTCCRTCTCCRTCAAAGAAACGTGAACAAATGTCACCGACWGCTTGTTYTTTCARWAWGYTMGTTTCATCCTTATCTAAATATCCTAATCGGAATAATAACGCTTCATCACGCACTGTTCCAACAGTGAAAATTGCAATATTTGCTTGTTTCCCCATTTCAATAATGTGATGAATATGTCTATCTTGCTCCACTAATTCTTTTGTCACCGCATTATCAAATATAACTGGAAGAGGTAGATTTCTTGGCGTCGTTTGAAAAGCATCTGCAAATAGCGCGATCGTTTCATTCGCATATGTATTTACACTTGAGTGACTAATGCCACCTTTTAACTGGACAACCTCTACACCTTTCACATGTTGCGGTACGATTTTTCTAGCGATTTCATACATCGTCATTCAGAAATTTCGACTCCCTTATTTATCAACCTAAACTTCTACTCCACTTAGTATTTACAATAAAACTCTTATTTTTTAGCTTCATACACTCGATACAAATGATCTTGAATCAGATAAAGTGAAACTTTAATCAGTGGGGGGTTTTTCCATCCCCCACTGATTATTAGCCCACACCAATTGGGCTTTTACGGGCAAACCCCCTCGCATTCGCCGAATTTTGAGGTGGGGGTCTCACTGCCCGCAAATAGCGGGATAAATCGATTCATATTCAATTCATTCTTTTTGTTCTTTCTGTAGTAACGATAACAAAACCCTTCAATAACAAACATTGATTATTTCTCTTTTCATATACACTTTTAATCGTTCCAATATCCTTAGAGTTCATTTCCACTGACCCTGACATATTTTCTTTTTTAGAAAAGGCACTCTTAATTGACTTTACAGCTAAGTAAATTAAATAAAAAGCCCCAGCATATTTTATTAATGTAAATAGCATAGCAAATTTCATTAGGATAGCAGAAAGTCCTAGTGTAGCCATTATTGTATGAATCATCATTCCAGATACCGTTCCTAAGACAGTCTTTATCCCACCATTTTTACCATGCGAGATAGTGTTTTTTGTAACTAAGGCAAAACCGGGGCCAGGCATTATTATGATTAAGATTGCTGTAAGGATAAATAACAAATAATTTTCCATGTTTTAGTTTTTCCTTTCCAATTTTTAGTTTTGCCTATAGTATAGCTTTTTTACTTAAAATATTAAATATAAAAAGCGTGATCAGGAGTTTATCGAGGTTATTAGTATCAATTTGACCAAACATTATCCCAAAGTTACATTGATAAAACACACGGCAAATTTATGGGTAAAATTACAAGCTCGGCTCTCATAAAAAACGGGATAAAAAATAAACAGCAGAACTAGTCCACTGTTTATTTCGCCACGCCTTCATGTAATTTTTCTGTATAATCTTTTACATCTTTCCAGCTATCTTTCGCTGTATTTAAATCTTCTTTTATAAACGTAAATTCTTCTGGACTCATTCCTTTTACGTTTTGTAGTAAGTTATTATATTTCGCACCTACTGTATACCATTGATTTGATATATTTTGCAGTGCTGTAATTGCTGCATCAATTGTTTCTGTCATATTTGTTGTTTTATTTTTCACATCTGTCAAAATTGCGACTTCTGCTTGTGCTCCAGAAATTCTATCTTTTAAATTGGCTATTTCTCTTTCTGCATTTGCGATATCTTTTTTCGCAATCGCAATCATCGGTCCGCCAGCAAGACATGTTATTAGTGCTACGCAAAGTACACCACCAGCGATAACCATATCATTACTCTTTTTAATCGAATCGTTATATGTATTTATTTGTTGCTCTAGAGCTGGAATACCAGCATTCGTACTTGCCAAAATCGCTGTTAATTGATTTGTATCCTCTTTAAAACTATTTGTGTCTTTCGCCATTCTATCGCGAAAAGCTTTCAAATTCCCTAATAATACATCTACCTCATTTTGATTCTTTAAAATGTCCGCATACAACTTTTCTAAATCCGCTTTTAACTTTACGCTATCTTTTTGATCAATCGCTAATAGCATGTCACTATAGTACGCTTGAAAAGTATTGTTGTAATCAATAATATTTTGATCCGTTTTCATAATTTGAGGCTTCATATTATTTAACCAATATGCCGCATTAATTTTTGCATCTTTTTGATGCTGAATCATATTCCCTCTTAAATTACCATTAATTGAACTTATTTTACTCAAATCAGTCTCTTGTTGATTTTGAATTAATTTTGCATATGAATCCATTGCGAATATGCTCGATGTCGTTTGCGCCATTACATCTTGGAACCCTGCTGGTCCGAGAGAATAATTTTTCGCATTTTCTTGCAATGTTTTTACGTTTTGTTCCGCTGCAAAAGGATGTAAAGGAAGCACATTACTCGTTGCCACTCCAGCAATCATTATCGTTAAAAGGCATTTCTTATAAAATCTTTTCTCCATACTTTTCACCTATTCTCTTTATAAGGATATCAAAAGCTCCTGCTCACAACTGAACAGGAGCTTCAACTCATTCATTAATACTTAACGCTCTTACGATTCTTATTCAATTATGCTTTTTTCGTATCTACTACTTTAATATCTTCAGCATAAATCTTTTCTGCATAGTCTTTAATGTTTTTCCAGCTATCTTTAGCTATATTCAAGTCTTCCTTAATGAAAACAAGGTCGTTTGGACTAATAGAGTCTACATTTTGAAGTAATGAATTATATTTCGATCCCATTGTATACCATTGGTTTGAAATATTTTGCAACGCTGTAATTGCTGTATCAATTGTGTTTGTTAAATATTCAGTTTGTGTTTTAATGTTCGTTAGTCCTGCCACTTCTAATTGAGCAGTTGTAACTTGTCCTGTTATCTTTTGAATTTCTGCCTGTGCATTATCAAGCTCTTTCTTCGCTAAKACGATTCCWGCWGTWCCACCACCTACWGCTGCTGTWCCACCTGCAATTAATGCGATTCCTAGCGGMGTTCCTGCWCCMGTAGCAATTACAACCGCACCACCGATAATTGCAATTGGGCCTAAAGCTGTCGCAACAGATGAACCGATAATAATTGCATTATATTTACTAATTGCTTCATTATACGTTGTAATTTGATTTTGCAGAAGCGGAATTCCAGCATCTTGACTAGCCAAGATAGATGTAATTTGATTTGCATCTCCCTTGAAATTTTGAGTATCCGACGTCATTTTATTTCGGAATTTCTTTAAGTCTTCTACTAACTTATCTACTTGCGCTTTATTTTCAGTAATACTACTTGATAATCTAGTTAAACCTTTCGTAAGAGTTGCTTTATCCTTTGCATCTACCGCAGCAACTAAAGTATCATAATAGTTTTGGAATTTCGTATTGTAATTAATGATATTTTGATTTGTTGAAATAAGCTGTGGCTTCAATACATCTAGCCATTGTTGTGCATTCCCTCTAGCTGTATCTTGATGCTGAATCACTTTACCTTTTAAAGMTGYATCAACTGACGWTACRTTMCCAAAGTTAACATTACCTTGTTTAATAATTGTTAAAGCGTACAGATCCATTACTAAAGCGTTWGAACCTGTTCTTTCCATYGCATCTTTMAGGCCTTCTGGTCCTAATGAATATTCGTCATAATCATTATATGCTTTTGCTACAGCATGAACTGGAGCTTGTTTCACTGTACTTTCAGCAGCATACGTATGGGCTGGCATAATATTCCCTGCTGCAAATACTGCCATAAGTGCTGATAGAGCCATTACTTTATATGGTTTTTTTGTCATTTTTCTTCTCTCCCTATATCGCTAATTATTTTTCTGTTTAATGTACTTCAACGTTTGTAACGTAATCTTCAAATTGATTTGTTTGCTTATTCATTTCATCACTTACTTTTTTAAGTTGATTGAAATGTTTTTGAAGTAAACTACTGTCTGTATACGTRCCTTCTTCAATATTTGTTTGAATTTGGATCATATTATTGTTTAAAACTTTCCAATCCGTTAATAACGTCTCTAAAGTTGTAATTTGGCGATCAATTAGTTCTGTAAAGCTACTTACTTGATCTTCAACGAATGTAATTTGTGTTGCCTCTGATTCAGTTTGTGATAACTTTTGAATAAGTGGTAATAACTCTTTTTGCTTTTGCTGAATACGAAGAGCTGCTTCCCTCGTTTGACTATCTGCWGCATTTACAATTTCATTACTTAAMGTACCGATAGAAACAAARTCGATTGTTTTCGTTTGTGCAGTTTGATTTGTGATTGTAAATACTTGTTTACCGATATTAATAGAACCTTTAATAATTTCTTGTGGTCTATTCAAAATAGTAGTTAGTTCAGCTTGAATTTCCCCTTGAATTCTTTTTATGTCTTCTCTTAATTTCACAATATCTCCACTTGATCCTTGMAGTGTTTTTATTGCTTCATCAGCTTTAATTGATAAGTTATTACTATCTTTGTCTAATACCGTTTTAAATCGATTTAACTCTAATAAATCTTGCTCCATACTCTCTTGAATGCTTTGGACTTGCAATTGTAATTTTCCATATGCGTTTGTAAAATCTGCTTTTGCCTGTTCATCAGTGGTGACTGTGACCCTAACATTCTAATTGAATTTGATAATGTATTTGGAGCAATTGCATTTTGCGCATATACTGTTTTCACTTCTGTTTGCCCCTCCTTAGCGTAAGCGCTTACAGGAACGAAGCAACTCGTAGATACTGCTGTAACCAATAACCCTGTAATTAAAGTTTTTTTCACTTTAACCCCTCCTATGTATTAGCAACTATTACTATCGCATTTTATTATTCTATTTTCTTGCACATTATTTGAGATGGTTAAAAATAGAGAACGTTCTCACCGTGAGTCATGTACGAAACACCTCTCTCAAACTTTATTTCTACAGTACTTACTTATTGTTATAAAACATTTCATAACTTTTCACATGTGCTTAGTATGAATAACATTGTATAAAATTTCTGTTTCATCGCAATTTCCATATTCACACAGTGAATATATTACATGAAAATATTATTCATTTTAAGATAAATAACGCACATAAATATGAAATTCCGTTTTGTTTTTATTAAAGTTTTGTACTGTAAGGTCATTTAAACACAGCTATTCATCTATCGTAAAGAAGTATTTTAATTCCCTTTATTTTCAAGACCTCATGTCCTTATTCCAAAATAAAATCCACTTAACTTCCTCCATTAAAATATCCATATATCACAACAAAAAACACTGTTTACTCATAAGTGATTATATTATAGTAATATACCTTTAAGGACTATATGCAATTATGCATAGCATATACACAAAAAGGATAGCTTCACTTTCGTGAAGCTATCCTTAAAAAATCTTATTACTTTTTCAAATGATATGGAACTGTCGTAATAACAACATTTCTTTTATAGAGTAAATACGCACGAATGAGTAAACTAGACTGATTATGAAGAATGTTATGCCAACCTTTTTTCGGAATAAACTGTGGTATAACGACCGTAACTCGGTAATTTGATTCACTCGCTTTATATTGCACTGTGTCAATAAATTTTGTAAGCGGCTGAATAATGCTTCTATAATGAGAATGTAATGTAACAAGCCTTACTTCAGGTTGCCACTTCTCCCATTTCTCTTCAAATTTCTTTTCCTCTTCTCTGTCAAAAGCAACATATACAGCGATAACTTGATCTGCAGAAAGAGCCTTAGCATAGTTCAGTGAATTTTCTACTACATGAGTCATACCWGCTACAGGAACGACAATTACATTCCCTTCAATCGGAACAAGTGGTTCACAAGTTTTTAAACTTAATTGATCGCCCACTGCATCATAATGCTTCTTAATTCGATGGAACAAGAAGATAATGAAAGGTAAGAAAATAAGGATTGACCAAACTTGTGCGAACTTAGTTAAAAAGAACATGCTCATAACGATAAAACTAATGACTGCACCAATTAAATTAACCGTTAATCTTAAAGCCCATCCTTCAGGCTTTTCACGAAGCCATTTTAGTACCATTCCAGTTTGAGAAAGTGTAAACGGAATAAATACCCCTACTGCATATAGCGGAATCAAGTGTTCTGTTTTCCCCTGAAAAGCTACAATTAAAATAATCGAAGAAATCCCAAGTATAATAATACCGTTTGAATAACCTAGGCGGTCTCCTCTAATCGTAAACATTCTCGGTATGAACTTATCTTTTGCAAGATTAACCGCTAATAGTGGAAATGCAGAATAACCTGTGTTAGCCGCAAGAATTAATATTAAAGCTGTTGTACCTTGTATGAAATAGTACATGAAATTACGTCCAAAAGTTTGTTCAGCAATTTGTGAAACGACTGTTACTTCCTTACTTGGATTAATTCCGTAATAATAAGCTAAAAAGACAATTCCAGAAAATAAAACTGCAAGTAATGCACCCATTGCAAGCAATGTTTTCGCTGCATTGTTAGGTGCAGGATCTTTAAAGTTTGGAATTGCGTTAGATATCGCCTCAACACCCGTTAAAGCAGAGCTTCCTGAAGCAAATGCTCGTAACAGTAAGAACAAACTAATTCCTGCAACTGGCGTTCCAATTGGCGAATGCAAAGCCTGCGAAACGTGTCCCGTTAAAATATTGTATATCCCTACACCAATTAATATAAATAGTGCTAAAACGAATAAATAAACAGGATATGCTAAAACGGAAGCTGATTCCGTTACGCCTCTTAAATTTAAGATGGTAATCAATATGACAAATATAATCGCAATGATTACATTATGTGCATGTAAGCTAGGAAAAGCAGATGTGAGCGCATCTGTACCCGCAGATACACTTACTGCAACCGTTAAAATGTAATCAACTAATAAAGATCCTCCTGCTATTAAGCCTGGATTCATCCCTAAATTCTCTTTTGATACAACATATGCYCCGCCGCCATGAGGGTAAGCAAAAATAATTTGTCGATAAGATAAAATAAGAGCTGTCAATAATACTAATACCCCAATTGCAATCGGAATGGAATACCAATAAGCTACCGCTCCAAGGCCTGCTAGTGCAATTAATATTTGCTCTGGTCCGTATGCGACCGATGACAATGCGTCAGAAGATAAAATGGCTAGCGCCTTTGTTTTATTAAGTTTTTGCTCTCCTAACTCAGTTGATTTTAACGGCCTTCCAATTAAAAACCTTTTGATAGATGAAACCAACGC
>NZ_JBFTMA010000391.1:0-5664 GCF_056396725.1 Bacillus sp. 05T31 | reverse complement strand
TCCTTGAAGTAACGAATAATATTTTGTGGTCATATATTCTTATTGCAATGCTAATCGGCTTCGGTCTTTATTTCTCTTTTAAATTAAAATTTGTCCAAATTACTCATTTCAGTGAAATGGTCAGTTTAATTAGTAAAGGGTTCAATCGAAAAGAAAAGAAAAAAGATAGCGTCTCTCCATTCCAAGCATTTTGCTTAAGTGCAGCTGCACGTATTGGTATCGGGAACTTAGCTGGTGTAGCACTAGCAATTTCAATGGGCGGACCTGGCGCAATATTTTGGATGTGGTTTATCGCTATTATCGGTGCAGCTACTAGTTTTGTAGAATGTACGCTCGCGCAAATTTATAAAGTAAAAGATGGAAGCAGATTCCGTGGTGGACCAGCATATTATATGGAAAAAGGGTTAAACAAACGCTGGATGGGTGTCTGGTTTTCACTTCTCATTACAGTTGCATACGGATTAATTTTCAATTCAGTACAAGCAAATACAGTAACAATAGCGTTTGAAAATGCTTTTGGATTAGAACGAACTATCGTAGGAGCTGTATTAGCTTTATTAGTTGCGGTAATTATTTTTGGTGGTATTAAAAGCATTTCACGTATTACAGAAATGATCGTTCCGCCAATGGCAATCATTTATATTGGTGTGGCTGTTTTTGTCGTTATTAACAACTTCAATATGTTACCAAGCATTTTCATGGAAATATTTAACGGTGCATTCGGTTTAGACCAAGCCATCGCTGGTGGTATTGGAGCAGCAATCAAATTCGGAATTCAGCGCGGTTTATTCGCGACAGAAGCAGGTATGGGTAGCTCTCCTAACGCAGCTGCAACATCAGATGTATCTCATCCTGTAAAACAAGGACTTGTTCAAGCAYTAGGTGTTTTCGTAGATACATTCTTAGTATGTACATCAACAGCRTTTATCGTATTATGTTCTGGACTTTACAAAGGATCRAATTTASAAGGAATTGAATTAACACAACAAGCATTAAGTTCACAAATYGGACCATGGGCAAGCACTTTCTTAGCGATTATTATTTTCCTATTCGCTTTCAGTTCTTTACTAGGAAACTACTATTATGGTGAAACAAATATCGCATTCATTAAAGAAAGCAAAACATGGTTAATGATTTATCGTGTTGCAGTTGTCGGAATGGTGTTCTTCGGATCAATCGCTGCCCTTCAAACAGTTTGGAGCTTAGCTGATTTATTTATGGGACTAATGGTATTCACAAACTTAATTGCCATCTCATTCCTTAGCAAATTTGCCTACGCAGCATTAGTAGACTATATAAAACAAAAGAAACAAGGAAAAGATCCTGTTTTCGTTGCAAGTTCTATCCCTGGCTTAAAAAATACAGAGTGTTGGGATGGGCAAGATTTAGAAGAGAAGAAACAAGCTATTTAACAATAAAAATCCCTATTACTTCACAGTAATAGGGATTTTTTATTTACAACAGTTCATAATTTGTTCAAATTAATTCCAGCAAAAGGGTTGATTTATACAAATTACTAGATTATAATAATTATAAATTAGTAATTCATATAAAATAATAACTCAAGAGGAGATTGATCATAATGAATACACAAGTAATCGAAGCATTAAACAAACAAGTAGCAAACTGGAGCGTTTTATTTACAAAACTACACAACTTCCATTGGTACGTAAAAGGACCTCAATTCTTCACACTACATGAAAAATTTGAAGAGCTTTACACAGAATCAGCTACTCACATCGATGAAATCGCAGAACGYATTTTAGCAATTGGCGGCAAACCAGTAGCAACAATGAAAGAATACTTAGAACTATCTTCTATTCAAGAAGCAGCTTACGGAGAAACTGCAGAAGGGATGGTCGAAGCAATCATGAAAGACTACGAAATGATGCTAACTGAACTGAAAAAAGGCATGGTAATCGCTCAAGAATCTGACGACGAAATGACATCTGACCTACTACTAGGCATCTACACAGAACTAGAAAAACACGCTTGGATGCTACGCGCATTCTTGAATCAATAATATATTTAAAAGCGGAGGTGGCTTGCTCAGAATGTGAGGGGGATGGAGCTTTTGACGTAGAGGCGCTCTTTGCCTCGCAGGAAAAAGCGAAGCCACCGAACATTCTAGCCACCGGAGCTGGATATTATGTAAAAGCGCAAGCGTCTCACTCAGAATCGCAGGACATTGGAGCTCTCGACCTTGAAGCGCTTTTTGCTTCGAGCGAGAGAGCGAAATGACCGGAGATTCTAGCCGCTGGAGCTGGATATCATTAAAAGCGCAAGCGGCTCACTCAGAATCGCAGGACATTGGAGCTCTCGACCTTGAAGCGCTTTTGCTTCGAGCGAGAGAGCGAAATGACCGGAGATTCTAGCCGCTGGAGCTGGATATCATTAAAAGCGCAAGCGGCTCACTCAGAGTCGCTTCTTTTATGTAGTAATCACACTTGGTCGTACATAAAATTATATCGGTGATTTTTCAAATATATCGATCATAACTCACAATATATCGGCGATTTTTTCATTTTATCGGCGTTTCGACAAAGAATATCGCTTTACCAACAAATCACGACAATAATAGCCCTCCCCTCCACTATTTTTATCAATATATTACAATCTCTTTTATCCCGCATTAACGGGCAGTAAGATCCCCACCTCAAAATTCAACGAAAGCAAAGAAGATAGGCGGTGGATCAACTGCCCATAAAAGCCCGATTGGTGAGGGCTAATAATCAGTGGGGGATGCCCCCCACTGATTAAAGTTTCACTTTATGTTAAAATATAGGAAACACCCTTTAGTAATTAGATCCAAAAAGCTTGTCCAAGTTCATCATTTACTACTTAAATGACGGGAGTGGTTCAGTTGAAAGACTACTTAATTAGAGCGTTTTTTGCGTTAATAACAGTTGGGATTCTCTTACTCATAGCTAATATTTTCAACATACGTGTCGAGGTTAAAGACTATGCTTTCCTCGTTGTTGTAGCTATTGGTGGCGGCTGGGGTGGCTGGTACCTGTATAAAAAACAAAGTAACAATAACAATAACAATAAAGGCATTCCGAAATAATATGGAATGCCTTTTTTCTATAATACATAATCAAGCTTAAACCACTAATAAAATCAGTCCCCAAAAACATCATACAACACATATTCTATCGTAAATAAAAAGAATTCATTTTGAATATAGAAATAGTCCAAAATCTTGCATAACAGAGGTATGCCCCATTTGCCGCAACATTGTGGCTATATTCCCACGGTGATATGCTCCGTGGGTGACGACGTGTAGTATTGTTTCAGAAACCGTCGTATCCAGGAGCCCAGCATACGGATTATCAACCTCAAACACTTTTTCATAATCTTGTTGACTACTTAAAAGTTCTTTATATCGTTTAGATAATTCATAAAAACTAGTTTCCATTTCCTCAATATTTTTTGTTTCTAGCTGTTCTTTCAATTGGTCTGTGTGTACCATTGCATCACTCATACTTTTGCCAGAAATGATCTCGAGCCAGGCTAAATCTGTGAGGTATATGTGAGACATTACTTTTGCCACCGAAGAAAAACCACTCTTAACTTCCTTATGGAAAATGTCTTGCGGTAGTTCTTTTAATTAAAATAAATTGACATGTGTTCCCAAAAATCTATATAAAAAAACAAAGTAATCAAAATGATAAAGACATTCCAAAGTAATATGGAATGCCTTCCTTTTTATTTCCGTCTATAGTAAATAACGAAATTCAGACCACTCATCAAAACAATCCCAATAAACATATTAGAAGACTGCACATCGCCGCCTAAACTATATTCATCGGCAATAAATCCTAACATAACAAGTGTTATCGCAGAAACACCAATACATATAACCGAAATAAACCAAAGCGAAAACTCATTAATCAGCTCTTTCTTCTGTCTTAAAACAATTGGCATAACAAGAATAGATGCTGCTAAAATACTTTTAAAAACAGGCCGTAAATACACAAACTCCTCCATCTATTTCTCCTTTTCCCAAAACATCATATATTAACATTAATATATTTAACTAAATTAAAAACACATGCCTTTTCAAGATAAAATGACATGTGTTTCCAAAAACATCTATAAAAWTGTAYTATGATARCTGCTTCCACTTMGTTCCTAAAACAGGACGCTCATAATTTTGGATTKCATGAATTAGTTTATCTGCCGTCTCAGCTGAAACGATCAACTCTTTATTTGATGGATTCATAAATCCTTCTTCTGCTGCACGTTCAACCATTTGCAAAATTGGCCCATAAAAGCATTTTATGTTCAATAAACCAACCGGCTTATTATGTATACCAATTTGTGACCAACATACTACTTCAAATAGCTCTTCAAACGTTCCGTATCCGCCTGGTAATGCAATAAAAGCATCCGCAAGCTCTGCCATTTTCGCTTTGCGCTCGTGCATCGTTTCTACTTCAATTAATTCTGTTAGCCCTGTATGAACAATTTCTCCTCGGAATAGACCGCGCGGCATAACACCTGTTACACGTCCGCCTAAGCGAAGAACTTCGTTTGCCACTTCTCCCATTAATCCAACGCATGAACCGCCGTATACAAGCTCATAATCGTTCTCAACAAACATTTTCCCTAACTCTATTGCCTGCTCTTTAAATTCTGGTCTCTCTCCTAAATTTGAACCTGCAAACACACAAATCTTTCTCATCCCTACACCCCGAAACTATATATTGTTATGATACAATGGGTATTGTACAACATATTGAAGGGATGAGAAAGAAATGGATATCGTCGCATTTCAAAGATGGGTTGAGGAATTTTACGAAAAACGAAGCTGGTCACAGTATAATTCCTTTATTCGCTTAAATTTCTTAACTGAGGAAGTTGGGGAAGTTTCACGAGTTGTTCGCGCAATCGAAATTGGCCGTGATCGTCCTGACKAAAAAGTGAAAACAGAAGCAGAACTAAAACAAGAGTTAAAAGAAGAACTTGGTGATGTACTTTCTAATCTTATTATTCTTTCACAAAAATATGATTTGGATTTACAAGACATTATGGAAACACACGTCACAAAGCTTTCAAAAAGGTTCGAAACATCTAAATGAGAATATTATCAATTGTGATATAATGTTCTTGTCAAAAGAATAAGGGGGATTTTATGTTATCTAAAAAATTGCACGACGTACTAAATGAACAAATGAATTTTGAATTTTACTCTGCCCACGCTTATATGGCAATGGCTGCTTACTGTACAGCGGAAAGCTATGATGGATTCGCTAACTTTTTCCTTGTACAAGCTGAAGAAGAGCGTTTCCACGCAATGAAGCTTTACAACTATATTAATGACCGCGGTGAGCGCGCTATTATTACTGGATTTGATAATCCTAATAATGAATACGAATCTGTAYTRAAYGCTTTTGAAGTAGCACTTGAGCACGAGCGTGAAGTAACGAAGCGCATTTATCACTTATCTGATATCGCTTGGGATGAGCGTGARCATGCAACAATTACMTTCTTAAAATGGTTCGTYGAYGAGCAAGTAGAAGAAGAAKCTTCATTYGATAGCATCATCCAAAAATTAAAACGTATTACAAGCGATTCAAACGCATTATTTATGCTAGATGCTGAAYTAGAGAAACGTACATTTACGCCTCCAGCTGAATAATATTTTGATCACCTTAATTC
>NZ_JBFTMA010000390.1:0-4011 GCF_056396725.1 Bacillus sp. 05T31 | reverse complement strand
TAATTGCAGCATATTCACGCACATACGCTTTTTTCTTAGAGCGTCTCGGTGTTTCAGCAGCCAAAGCTTCCATCTTTATCCCTAAACGCTTTGCAATTATTTTCGTTCGATATAAATGATACGTATTACTTACAACTACCGCATGCTTTACATCATATAAATCCATACTAAACTTTAAATTTTCATACGTATTTGTAGAGCAGTCTTCAATTAAAATRCGATTCTCATCTATACCATRTACCATTAAATAGTTTCTCATACTGTGAGCTTCCGGTATATCTTCATCTTCCCCTTGACCACCTGAAACAATTACTTTCACCTCAGGGTGAGCATGTAAATATTCCAACGCTATATCCAAACGATTTTGAAGAGATAAAGACGGTCTATCTCCAAATAACTTTGCACCTAATATAAGAACGTATGGAGAGTGATTACTCAATGTTTCACGAGCAACTTTATTCATTCGAAACGTCATATAAATGATGTATAGCGGAGGTAGTAATAAGATTATAAGCAATATCCATTTGTTCATAAATAAGTTAACACTCCCTTTCTTTTTATTATATAGAAAAAGAAAAGGAGGCAGAAGTATTTTTTAAACAATTGATTTATTAGACACATTCGCTTCCGTTTTACGTTTTGAAATTACATAATAAAAAGCAAYCCCTAATGATAGGATCAATATACAGCTCAGTACGTAAAACGGGATCATTACCCCTGCTTTAGATACGCCTGCCGTAAACAACATTAATAATACAATTCGAATTCCTGTGCCAATTAATCGAAATAAGCTGTCCACACGTCCCATTACTTCGTTTGGGATTTCTTCCATCATCAATACATTTCTCGCCACTCGTGTTCCAGCATTTCCAATCGCATGGAAAATCGCTAGTCCATATAATAACATAATGGAAGGCTCAATAATCATTGCGGTAATTGAAATTACATAAATAACCATCGTCATAACGATTGAAATTTCTATTTTGACATATTTCATCATGATTGGAATACTTATTCCTGCAAGAACCGCTCCGACACCGTACATCATACCTTCAATTGCGTATACAGAGGCACTAGCTTTGAGTATATCTGAAATATATACTGGGATTAAATAATTTGCCATCATGACACCGATAAACGGCATATAAGTCGCTAGTAAAAACCAAAATAACTTAGGGCGCTTTTTCATAAAGTGAATTCCTTCGAACAATTGCTTCTTAAATGTTGCTTTCCGTTTTACTTCTTTTTTCTTTACATACGGTATACATAAGAAAAGAAAAAATGCTCCTGCAAAAGTTAACATATCCACTAACAAGATCCATTTCAAAGAAATAATCTCAATTAAAAAACTAGCAGCTGCGCCTGAAATAACTTGCGTTAATTGTCCTTGTATTTCCATTGTGCCACTTAAACTTTTATAATGCTCTGATTGAAATATTTCTTGGTTAAATGCAAATATTGTGGGATAGAATAATAGATAATAGAAAGAACCTGCTATATAAATAATAATGTAATGAATAGAATTGTATGATTGCCCAGCAAATCCCCAAATGGCCATCATTCCTATAATGGCTATCCCGATACCTTCGTTACATAACAATAAAGATTTTCTTGAAAAACGCTCTATGCTTTACCCAATGAATGGTGTTAGTAAAAACATGATGAGAGTTGCAACGATAGAAACATAACCAAATGTTGTCTCTCCTCCACTTTCCTTAATTAACAACCACGGAATCGTTATCATAACAATCCCGGAGCCAATAGCGGATAAACTATTGGCTCCTAGAATGTAATACAAGCGAGAATCATGATAAAGAGAGGACATATCACTCAACTCCTAATTGTTTTTTCACCTCTTTATATACGCTCATATATGCTTTTAATTCTTTAACTAAATCATGAATTAATGGTTTTGCATCTTCTCCAAGTTCACTATCTTGCACATGTAATCCATCAAGCACGACTTGTTTTGGAATTGCGTTTGCGTAAACGCCTCTAGCGACAGTGCGCATACTATTTAATGCGTTTATTCCCCCTTTACCTCCTCCAGCAACTGCTAGTAATGCGACAGGCTTATGGATGAATTCACTGCTACTTAAGTAATCTAACGAATTTTTCAGCGCTCCGCTCATCGCATTATGATATTCTGGTGTACATAGTACTACWCCRTCYGCWGCTTTCACTAAAGCTTTTAATTTTTTWACTGCYTCTAATTCACGTTGTGATTCTTCYCCATTATATAAAGGCAATTCCGCTACTGCTAAATCGTATAACTCCCCTTCAAATTGCTCTGCAATATATTTTGCCACAACGCGAGTTCTACCGAATTTTCTTGGTGTACCGTTAATAACGACTAGTTTCATAATTATTTCTCCCCTTTGTTTTCAAGTTATATTTATATATTATCAGAAATTTCTATACAAAACACAGTAAAAAGAGGGAAAAGCTTTCATAAAATAGTATGAGAAATAAAAAAAGAACTCATACTTTCGTATGAGTTTCACAAAACTAATTTTTCACAACCTCATGTCCACCGAATTGATTACGAAGAGCTGAGACAACTTTCCCATGGAATGTATCATCTTCTTGTGAACGGTAGCGCATAAATAATGACATAGCGATAACTGGTGCCGCTGCTTGTAATTCAAGCGCAGTTTCAACAGTCCATTTCCCTTCTCCTGAAGAGTTCATAACACCTTTAATGCCATCAAGTTTCGGATCTTCTGCAAATGCTTTTTCAGTTAAGTCCATTAACCAACCACGGATAACCGATCCGTTCGCCCATACTTTTGCAACATCTTCATAATTGAAATCAAAATCACTTTTATCTAGTACTTCAAATCCTTCAGCGATTGCTTGCATCATTCCGTATTCAATACCGTTATGAACCATTTTTAAGAAATGCCCACTACCGACGCGGCCTGCATATGAATAACCATTTTCTACTGCTAAATCTTTAAATAAAGGTTCTAGTTGATCATAAATTTCTTTTTCTCCACCAACCATTAAGCAAGCACCGTATCTAGCTCCTTCCACACCGCCTGATGTACCGATATCTACATAATATAAACCAAAGCTTTTCGCTTCTTCAGCACGGCGTAACGTATCTTTATAGAATGAATTTCCGCCTTCAATAACGATATCGCCTTCCTCTAATAATGGATATACATCTTTTAGTACTGACTCGACAACTTCTCCTGCAGGTACCATTACCCAAATTGTACGAGGTGCTTCTAGTTCAGCAATCATTTCTTTTAACGTATGACGGGCAGTAATCCCTAATTCCCCTGCCTTTTCAACAAGCTCATTATTTACATCGTATACAACTACTTCATGCTTGTCTTCATGTAAGTGTTCAGCTAATGGGAATCCCATTTTTCCTAATCCAATTAAACCTAGTTTCATATTAATCAATCTCCCATTCTATACAAATATATTTAATAACGAAATTAGCCCAAGTGCTACAACAGATAATATTGTCTCCATTGCAGTCCATGTTAATAATGTTTCTTTCACAGTCATTCCGAAATACTCTTTAATCATCCAAAATCCWGAATCATTTACATGCGATAAAATTAATGACCCTGCTCCTGTTGAAAGTGCCAGTAACTCTACATTTACTCCTGGTGTACTTGCTGCAATCGGTGCCACTATTCCTGCTGCTGTCATCATGGAAACAGTAGCCGATCCCGTTGCAACTCGGATAAGTGCAGCAATTCCCCAACCTAATAATATCGGTGAAATATGCGATTCTTTCGCCATCTCCGCAATTATAGTTCCGATCCCAGAATCTAATAACACTTTATTAAATGCACCACCTGCACCGATAACTAACAGTATGTTTGCAATCGGCCCTAAGCAATCGTTTGTAAATTGTAAGACTTTGTCTTTAGAAAATCCTTTTGCATAGCCAAGACTAAAGAAAGAATATATCGTTGCAATTAATAATGCGACTATTGGATCTCCAATAAAGTGCAATACTTGTGCAAGTTGACTCGTTTTGCTTAACGC
>NZ_JBFTMA010000389.1:0-4016 GCF_056396725.1 Bacillus sp. 05T31 | reverse complement strand
GTATAAAATGTAGCAAATGATCCTAAATGGAATCCCGCAAGAAAGCTACGATTGGAACTATTGGGTAAAGTGGTGTAAGGTATTTTAAATCTGCTTGTTCTACTTGTTGATTTATATGCCCCTCCCCCCATATTTTTTTGTATGTGGTAACTAGATTTCATTCGGGACTTTTAATCATTAGTGGGGGTGAAAAACATACTCGGTTTATTTTGTTGTGAACTGAGTATGTAAAGGAAAAACKAACTATRACTAAATACCTTAKAATGTTTATTAACMTAGTGAAGGAAAYGYGATTCTTTCACTAKGTTAATAATTTTTTTTTAGTWAAAWATTCTGAAAAAGTATATCGTTTTTTCTTTTTATTGAAAAAAATTAGAATTTTAAAACGATATTTATGAATAATAATTCACATAATCTTTCTAGCAAACTAGTAAGAAGAAAGGTACAATGATAGGAGTCGCGCCTTTAAAATAATTGATATAATGGAGTTTGGTTTATGATGAAAAAGTTAAAATATATTTTTATTTTCGGTATTATATTTGCTGTCGTGTTTTTTTTCGAGAAAGATAAAATTATGAAAAAGGCACAAGAATTTCGGTTAGACCTTTTCTCTGAGATGAAAGAAAGTGCAATGATTACAGAGGTTCCGTTTATTAGACAGTTACCTGAATTACCTAGAGGTTGTGAAGTGACAAGTTTAACTATGCTACTACAACATAAAGGTGTACAAGTAGATAAGATGCAACTTGCTAGTGAAATTCATCGCGTTCCATTTAAACAAGATGGTTTGCATGGAAATCCGTATGAGGGATTCGTTGGAAATATTTACACGAAAGCTGAGCTGGGATACGGTGTATATAATCAACCGATTTTTAATTTAGCAGAAAAGTATGTTCCTGAAAAAGTAATTAATTTAACGGGTAGAGACGTGCAAGATCTATATAAAGTAATTAGTTCTGGTTCTCCAGTATGGGTAATTATTAATACAACGTTTAAACCATTAGCCGAAAGTAGTTTTGAAACATGGAATACGAGTTCAGGTRAAGTGAAAATTACATATTATGAGCATAGTGTTGTAGTAATTGGATATGATCAAAACTTTGTATACGTAAATGATCCTCTTGCAAACAATCCACGAAAAGCTGTTCCTCGTGCTGAATTTGAAAAGGCATGGGAGCAAATGGGGAAACAAGCAATTACTATTTTATAAAATGAAAAGTCATCTTGAGATGGCTTTTTCTTTTTGAGTATTCGTTATAGAAAATTCTGAAAATTCTTTCAGAAGTTAACGATTCACGCTATAATAACATTTAACTTGGTAAAGAAGGGGAGAAGAGAAATGGATGTCGCAAAGGAACTTGTTTTATCAAAGAATCAGTTGATTGAGTGGAGAAGGCATTTTCATAAGTATCCAGAGTTATCTTTTCAAGAGGAAAAAACATCTCAATTTGTATTCGACATACTTCGGGAAATCCCGTATTTAGAAGTCTCAAGGCCTACTAAATATAGTGTAATGGCAAGGTTAATTGGTAAGCAGCCTGGTAAAACTATCGCGGTTCGTGCTGATATGGATGCTCTTCCTATTCATGAAGAAAATAAGTTTGATTTTATTTCWAYATATCCAGGTGTGATGCATGCGTGTGGTCACGATGGTCACATGGCRATATTRCTTGGTGTAGTACATAAGTTGGTAGAGGAAAGAGAGAAAGTTAAAGGAGAGATTCGCTTTTTATTTCAACATGCAGAAGAAAACTTTCCGGGYGGTGCAGAGGAAATGGTCGCAGCGGGAGTGATGRCAGGTGTGGATTACATTATTGGTGCTCAYCTTTGGGCGTCGTTAGAAGTTGGGAAAGTAGGGGTGATTTATGGTTCGGCGATGGCAGCACCGGACGTTTTTAAAATTAAGATAGAGGGAAAAGGTGGGCATGCTGGAATCCCGCATGAAACAGTTGATAGTATCGCCATTGGTGCGCAAGTAGTTTCGCAAATTCAGCAAATTGTATCTCGCCTCACGAATCCGTTAGATTCTCTCGTAGTATCTGTTACGCAATTTCACGCTGGGACAACTCATAATGTTATCCCGGAACAAGCGGAGATTGAAGGGACAGTGAGAAGTTTAAGGCATGAATTAAGAGAAGAAACAAAGAAGAAGCTTGAAAGGATTGTAAAACATATTACAGAATCCTACGGTGCTAAGTATACATTTTCTTATGAATATGGATATCGCCCAGTTGTGAACGATTATGAAGTTACAGAGCTTATTGAACATACAGCATTACAGCTGTATGGAAGAGAAAGAGTTGTTCGTTTACAGCCAACGATGGCAGGAGAAGATTTTTCAGCATTTTTACAAAAGGCACCAGGGACGTTCTTTTTTATAGGGGCAGGAAATGAAGAGAAGGGAATTATATATCCGCATCATCACCCTCGTTTTACAATTGACGAAGACGCATTACCAATTGGAGTGGAAGTCTTTGTATCATCTATTATGAATTTTATAAGTAAAGGAGAAYGAGATGAAAAAAATACACGTGCTAGCACTTATTCCAGTTCTTTGTTTAGTAGTTGGACCAGTATTTGCAAATTCGGTCACTCCTTACGTATTGGGGATGCCATTTTTACTATTTTGGGTACTATTATCAGTGCTCATTACGTCTCTTTGTATGGGTCTTGTGTACGTATTCGATCCTGCTAATAAGGGGGACGTAAAATGACTGCATTATTTATCATTATTATATTTTTGTTTCTCGCACTATTTTTAGGAATTCGGGCACAACATGGAAAAGATATGAATTTAGAACAATGGTCAGTTGGAGGAAGAGGATTTGGAACTATTTTCGTTTTTCTCCTTATGGCAGGGGAAATTTATACGACGTTCACATTTTTAGGAGGAAGTGGCTGGGCTTATAGTAAAGGAGCTCCTACATTTTATATTTTAGGGTATGGTGCATTAGCTTATATTTTATCGTATTTCTTATTGCCTCCAATTTGGAAGTATGCAAAAGAACATAACCTCATTTCACAATCAGATTTCTTTGCGAAGAAATACAGGAGTAAGACGCTTGGGGTAATTGTTTCAATTATTGGTGTTATTTCGATTATCCCGTATCTTGTTTTGCAATTAAAGGGATTAGGAATCATCGTTTCGGAAGCTTCCTATGGAAGAGTGACACCTGTTATTGCGGTATGGATTGGTGCTATTGTTATAACTATTTATGTAATGGTTTCAGGTATACATGGATCGGCTTGGACAGCTGCTTTGAAGGACATTATGATACTATTTATCGTTATGTTTTTAGGTATATATTTACCGTATCACTATTACGGAGGATTTCAACCGATGTTTGAAGCTGTAGAAGCTGCAAAACCAGGTTTTTTATCTTTACCTGAAAAGGGAATGAGTATTTCTTGGTTTGTTTCTACTATTATATTAACGGCTCTCGGTTTTTATATGTGGCCTCATACATTTGCCTCAGCTTTCTCTGCAAAAAATGAAAAAGTATTTCGTAAAAATGCGGCAATCATGCCACTGTACTCTTTAGTTTTGCTTTTCGTATTCTTTGCAGGGTTTGCTGCTATCYTGCAAGTTCCAGGRTTAAAGGGAGCAGATGTAGATCTTTCATTATTCCGTCTKGCTTTACAAACGTTTGATCCTTGGTTTATCGGAATTATTGGTAGTGCTGGGGTATTAACGGCATTAGTTCCAGCATCTATGCTTGTTATGGCCGCTTCTACATTGTTAGCGAAAAATATTTATCGTACGATGGTCCCATCTGCTTCAGATAGACAAGTTGCTAAAGCTGCAAAATTATTTGTGCCTGTAGTAACGCTCGTAGCAGTATTGTTTACATTTAAAGGAGGAGAAACAATAGGGGCWCTTCTTTTAATGGGATACAGTATAGTKACRCAACTTTTCCCTGCGCTTGTATGTAGTTTGTTTCCTCGGCAAATTATTACGAAGCAAGGAGCGATTGCAGGGATGGGGATTGGGCTGTTAGTTGTTGCATATATCACCT
>NZ_JBFTMA010000388.1:0-6661 GCF_056396725.1 Bacillus sp. 05T31 | reverse complement strand
AGGAAGAGTTGCTTCCAGGGTTAAGTCGTCAAGAGGGTGCTTGTATTTACATGGGTACCATCGTTTGCTACGACAGTTTATTGCATCATGTTATTAAAAATCGTCGTGATTTCGTATCAAGATCATTCCCGGCAATTTTGAAATGGTCAGAGCGTGAAGATTTATGGCAAGAGTGGCGCGAGATTCGTCAGGTAGATGATCCAGACTCAGCAGATTGTGCTCGTGAATTTTATGAGCAGAACAAAGAAGAAATGCTCCGTGGAACAAAAACTTTGTGGCCATCACATTTCCCTTACATCGATTTGATGGAAATTAGAGAGGATGACGGTACCAAAGCGTTTAACCAAGAGTATTTATGTAATCCGACTGACGAGGAAAGGCAGATATTTAAACCTAAATATTTCACGTACTGTACTGAAAGTGATTTAAAAAATAAAAAACTTTTGCATTACGGTGCGGTCGATTTTGCGATGGGTAAAGAGAAAGGTGACTACAGTGTTGTGGTCACAATTGCAAAAAATGTGGAAACAGGTACTTGTTACGTTATTGATATCTTTATGGAGCGTGTTCATCCGAATACATTGCTAGAAAAGGCTGTGGAATACACGCTGGAATATCAATACGAATCAATTGCAGTAGAGGCGCAACAAGCTCAGGAGTGGTTTGCGGAGAAGGTTGGTGAGGCGTTACAGAAAAAAGGATATCCTTCATCGACTCGCTTAAAACAAATTAAGCAGCGTACACGAAAAGCACTACGTATTGAGTCATTATTACCGGATATACAGAGTGGTAAATTACGATTTATGAAACATTTACGTGCTTTATTGGAGCAATTTGAAATGTATCCGATGCATCCACACGATGATGGTCCGGATGCGGTTCAAATGGCTTTTTCTATCGCCTATAAACGTGCAAGACGTAAAGCAGGAACTACAGGGAATTCAAGATATTGAGAAGGGAGGGGCTTGAATGAGAGTACAAGGTGATCGTAATTTTATGAATCCAGTTGAAATTGTAATGCCAGTTCGTACAGCGCTTGGAGATTCTGAGTGGACACGTATTATGGCCGAGGTTCGTTTGTATGAGCGTTATGAAGGAGACTTAAACGTATGGTCTGATTATAAAAAACCAGACAATCTCGACTACGATCCTACGAAAATACAACTTGATTATCCTCAAAAAATCGTAAACATGATTGCAGCTTGGCAATTTGAAAAAGAACCGAAAGTAACAGTTCCTCCTGATGTGATAGATGATCCAGCGCTTATGATTCAATCAGGATATGAACCTAGTGATGAGCAACAAGCAGAAAACAGTAGAGCGAAAGCAAAGGAACGGTTATTAACATGGGTTTGGGATGATAACCGAATGCATGAGAAATTATTAGCAGCAGCAAAAGACAGGGCCATTTCAAAAACTGGTGTGTATGCTCGTATTCACTACGATAAACGCCGTGGGGAATTTAAGATTATTTGGCATCCATCGACGGAAGTTGTTGCGAAGTATAGTGACTGGGATGTAGATCAACTGGAAGAAATTCATTTTATTGCCTGGCTCGATGAAGAACAAACGAAAATGTGGAAGTTATCGTATTACTTAGTTTGGCATGAAGAAGCTGGTGAGTACGACTGTGAAATCGAAGAGTCGGTATACAACGGTGACTTAGAAAAACAAGAAGATCGTGTTGAGCGTTCATCAATGGGCATTGATTTTATTCCCGTTGTACCAGTGCCGACTGAAAAGCTCAGTAAGCGAACTACTGGCTATAGTGAGCTTGAAAAAACGATTAAGCTTTCTGACGAAATCGACAAAAAGATGTCTGATTACTCGGATGCGCTACGTTTTGAAATGTTCGCTATTACGTTGCTAACGAATGTAGACGAGGATCCAAAGAATCCACTTCAAGTTGCACCAGGTGCGAAATGGGATTTAGGTGATGGTGCGGAAGATACCGGTGAACCAAGTGCAAAGAAATTGGAAAGTGGATTTCGATTTAAAGAAACTATCGAAGCGTATCTGGACCGATTGCAAAAACGCCTACATGAAAAAGCAGAGGTACCGATGGTGAACACTGCCGACATGAATACAGGTGGTATAAATGATATGGCTGTACAGCTTTTATTCAGTAACATCATCTCGAAAACACAACGCTCATGGGTTATATGGCAATCACGACTACAAACCTTAAATGAGTATATTTTGCGTTATATGAAAGCAAGGCAGGATGACCCAAAATTCAAATACGATAAAGAAATGTTAGCAAAGATAGATAACTATTATGCTAGCAAGATTATTTTCGGTTTACCGTTACCGCAAGATCAAAAAGCACTTATTGAACAGCTTGGTGATGAAATTTCTAACGAAATTGAATCAATTAAAGGCGCAATCACGAGAAGTGGTAAAGAAAATGCGGAACAGAAATTCATGGAGATTATGCAAGAACGAATGTTGAAACGACAGTCTCAGGATCCATACAAAGAGAAGTAATACTTGCCTTACGAAATGGCGCTATAAACTTTCGGAAATTATAGCCGACAGGCTCAAAATGGAGGATTTGCAAATGGAATACGCAAAACAAGCTACAACATTAAAATTTTTTGTAGAACAAGTACAAAAAACACCTAAGTTCCCACTTCGATTAAATCTTCAGTTTTTCTCTGATGGTGGCGGTTCTGGAGATGATCCAGACAAAAAACCTGGAGATACTGACGACCCGTCAAAAAGTTTTACGCAAGAAGAACTAGACGAAATTGTTAAGAAGCGCTTAGAACGTGAACGTAGTAAATCCGCTGAGAAATACGATGACTACGATAATGTAAAAGCGAAATTAGCAGAATATGAAAAAGCTGAAGAAGAGCGTAAAAAGCAAGAAATGACGGAAATTGAACGTTTGCAGGCTGAAAAAGAAGAAGCTGATAAAAAGGCACTAGAGGCTTCCGAAGCAGCACAAAAAGCGCAAGAAAAAGCAAATACACGTATTCTAAATACGGAAATTAAGAGTATGGCACGTGCTTTAGATGCGAATGATCCAGGTGACGTATTGGCGCTTTTAGATAAGTCGACTATTCAACTTGATGAGAATGGTAATTATCAAGGAGTTGAAGAGGCTGTTAATGCGCTAAAGGAAAGTAAACCTTGGATGTTCAAGAAAGTTGTGGGGGCAGATGCAGCTGGTGGCGCGAATCCAGGAACAAATCCGAGAGCGAATGAAATTCTCGCTTTAGAAAAAGAGCTGGAAGAAGCAAAAACAAAAGCGTTAAAAGATTCAAAATTTGCGGGTGAAGTAACACGTATTTATAACAAGTTGTTAGAAGCAAAATCGAAGAAATAACGGATCGTTGATTAAAAGTCAGCGGTTTTTTAATTTTAAAAATTTGAGGGGGCTACAAATATGYCAGTACCAACTACGTACGAATTTCAACAACAAGTAAGACAAATGCAAGCGAATGTGGATTTAATTCTCACGAAGGCACCTGTTCTTTTCGGGTTAATTGGTGTAGGAGACGCTTTAACACAAACTAAATTTGAATGGCAGAACGACTATTTAAACTCTGATACAGGTATTGTAAAAACTGCTGCAGCTGTTGGGGATACGGACCTAGTTTTAGAAAAAGGCGAGGCTCGTAAATTCACTGAAAATGCTCTGGTACAAAACGGCTTAGAAGTGCTACGTGTAGTAAGTGTCGATGAAAACGCAGATAAAATCACTGTGCAACGTGGTTACGATAGTACGAAAGCGGAGGCAATTACAACTGGTGGTGAATTAAAAGTCATCGCAAGACCGAGACCAGAAGGTGAAGATGCTTTCCGCCAACACAACCGCGTACTACAGGTGGTTTATTTGCATTTGCGGGTATTGAAGGTTCTCATAAGCAAGACTTTAAAGGGAACGAAATTGCGGCAAAACCTTTAAATGACGCTGTAGAACAAGTATTTACTCGAGGCGGTTCAGCAAATACGATTCTATGTGGACCGAATATCGCACGACAAATCACAAAACTTGGTGGCGATACAATTCGTACTACGCGTCAAGATACTGCGGCAGGTTACCAAATCTTATCGTTTGTATCGGATTTACCAGGTGGAGCGATTTCTAGTGTGGTAGTTGATTTAAATATGCCTAAAGATCGTGCGTTACTTCTTGATACAGAAAAAGTAAAGGCACGTTACTTAACTCCAATTTATGATCAAGATGCTACACCAAATGGTGCTGACTACTTCTCTCGTGTCATTCGTGGGGAATTTGGATTTGAAGTTAAGAATGCGAAAGAGTCTATCGCTGTTCTTGAAAATATCTCTAAAACAATGGCTTAAAAGGTAGCGTGTATGCTACCTTTTTTGTATTTTGAAAGGAGTTTTATACATGTCTATTTCTGAAAATCAAGCACAACGTTTAAACAGATCGATGCCGATTGCGAAAGACACATCACTTGGCACTATTATTAAAGGTCTTGAAGAAAAAGTAGCTCTAATACCCAAAAAGGTTGATAAACAACCAGATAGTACAGCAACTGACGTAGCGGGTGTAGTAAAAGACTTAAACGCCCTTATTGCAAAGTTAAAAGCTGCAGGAATTATGACGCCTTAACAAAATACAGTGACGGAGGTGACGCCAAATGAAGGTGTCGGAAAGGCTGGAGAGTCGGTTAGCAAGAGTTCCAAAAGTAACTCCGGAAGACATCGGAAATTGGCTAGCTGAAGCCGAAGCTGAGTCAGAGTTAACCGAAAAAGTAAACGCAAATGCTATTTTTTATCTTGCGCTATCATTTGCCTATGAATCGATTGCAGCAGACGCAGCACGTTATTTTTCGTATACGGWTGGTGAGGAGTCGGTTGATAAATCGATGGTCTTTGCTAACTATAAGAAATTATCAGCAGATGCGCTTAAAAAATATAGAAAATATAGACGTGGAAAAGGTACTCACCAAACATTTGCTAAGCGAGCAGATGGGAGATGATTACATGAGCGATTCTCAAAAAGAAATGGATGAAGCACTTGATGCCATTTCCGAAGAATTTAAAGAGGAGCATGAAAAACAGGTTTCTGATACAGTTAAGGCCATTATCTTAATACGCTTGTTTTTGGTTGATTTACTGAATGACTACCAAAAGGATGGAATTGTGAAGCGTAGTAGGTTAAATGCGTTATTGCGAGACCTTACTGTTTACGAAAAACAATTTCGTAAACAGGCTGAACAATCATTTCATAGATTGATTGAAAACACATCGAAATGGACCACATCAAAATTATCAGAAGCGGGTTTGGATGTGAAATCCATAACTGCAATAAACAAGAAGGTAATTCAAGGGTCTATAAAAAGACCTGGAGAAGATGGTTTAATTTTGTCTGATCGTGTATGGAATTTATCAGGAGATATGAGAGATCGGCTGAGTAGTGTGATTCGTCCGGCTGTATTAAAAGGCGAAAGTATCGGCATGATTTCCCAAAAGATAAAAGAAGTGCATGACAACGAGAAATGGAAGATTGAACGCGTTGCTATTTCTGAGAGTATTAACACATATCGTGCAGCGACTATACAGAATGGTTTAGAAAGTGAAATTGTGGCAGGTTATCAAATTATAGATAACGGCCACCGTCACAGATACCATTCGAGACATATGTGTTATAAGCTAGCGAGACGAGATGCGTACGGTTTAGGTGCTGGAAAGTATCCGAAAAACATTCCAGAAAGTCTTATGAACCAATTAATAAGTCCACATCCACAATGTTCTTCACGTCTGAATTACTTAATAAGTGAGGAGGTGTAGCAATTGCTTACGGAAGACGACATTAAAGAGATTCGTGAAAACCGCGAAATGATTGAACAGGGACGCAGAGAACCGGTGGTTTTGCACATTAAAGGGTTTTCTGAAAAGGATCCGATTACGGGAGAAGAAATACAGGGTGAACCTCGAAAAGAAACTGTTCAAGTAGTATGGAAGAAAGTCACGTCAGTCGAAAAAACGAAGTTTGATACTCTTGATGTTACTAAGGGGGAAGCGCTTGTTACATTTCACTTAAGTACAGACCTGGAGAACATCGAAAAAATTGAACGACATGGTGTTTTTTACGTTATCAAGCTTATCGATGAAAGAGGGCTTGGTGGTGTGAACCGTCGAGAGGTAATTGTAAAGAGGGTGATTTGATGAGGATTAGAGTTGTTGTTAAAGGGCAAGCCGCTGTGTTAAAAGCGCATAATCCCAATAGCTACAAAAAACCAATTGAACAAACAGTAGAAAAACATACACGTCTACAGGCTAATAAAGCATCTAACCGTGCTCCGATATTATGGGGACCTTTATCTGAAAGTATTCCTGCAAGTGTAAAGATGGTAGTTGGTGCGAAAATCATTGGAACCTATGGATCACCACTTATTTACGCAGCGGTACAAGAATTTACGCACAAAACTAAAAAAGGTTTTATGCGTAAAACAGCTTTTGAAGGTGAGCAACCATTTGTTGAGGATATAAACAAAATTGTTCAACGTGTAGCGAAGGGCCATTAATTATGTTGAATGATGTGATGTATTCGCTCAAAAAAGCGTTAGACGTGTTTGCACCTACTACATGGATATACGATGGTGTTTCTGTATCAGGAAAAGATAAACCTTTCATTACTATTGAGGATTTGTCAGGAACAATTAGCAGGTATTCAAAGGAG
>NZ_JBFTMA010000387.1:0-4028 GCF_056396725.1 Bacillus sp. 05T31 | reverse complement strand
GGGCATGGGGTGGTGCCTCCATAGCTATTAAAAGATTTTAATTTGATAATTATAGAGTAGTACACCTATAAACAAAAMCCACCAGAAACATCTAAAATCTGCCCTGTTACCCAGCGACTATCMGAAGARGCAAGGAACGCTACTGCATCTGCAATATCTTCWACTTGCCCTATTCGKCCAAAMACAGATGAATTCGTAGCAAAAYTTCGTATTTCTGGATTATCTARCAAKTTCGCATTAATATCTGTCTTCGTATATCCSGGCATAATTGTATTAACGGTTATACCTCTTTCTCCAAGATGTTTAGCTAGAGGAAGTGTCATCGTGTTAAGTGCACCTTTACTTAAACCGTATGCAATTGATCCTGTAAAACCAAGTCGTACTTCGGCTGATGAGATGTTAATAATACGCCCTTCTGCTCGCAGTAATTGTAATGTTTGCTGGATTAAGAAGAACGGTGCCTTAATGTTTACGGCCATAATTTCATCAAACACTTYTTCTGTCGTATTTTCAATCGTTCCTTGTACACCTATCCCTGATTCCTCTGCGCCTCCCTAAACTCCTCCTTCACCTTCTCTAACAACCCTTCTTCCGTAATTAATCGATATGCCGTATTCGCTAATGCCTTTGCCGATGTAATTAACGCTTTGTCTCCTAGTTCTGAACGAGCTGCTTCTCTAAATTCATTCGTATGCGCAATTAAATCGTCTGGWCCRATTTTAATGTACGGATGAATTGTCGGTACGACTTGGCTTACGTTGCCTGCGTCTGTTGAGCCGATTCCTACTCTTTCTTTACGGTTTACATCTTCACCAAGTTGTTCTAGTTCTTCGGCTACGACGTCATTAAATGTTTCTGTTACGAGCAATTCATCGATTTCATTTTGGAATTGATGAATTTTCACTTTTGTACCTGTTGCTAGTGCTGCTCCTTGTGCGATGTTTCTTACTTTTTCTGTTACTTCCGCACATCTTGTTCTTGTTGCTGCACGGATGAAGAACCTTGCTGCTGCGTAATCAGGAATAATATTAGGCGCTTTTCCTCCTTCTGTAATGACTCCATGGATTTTCACATCTGATGGAAGTTGTTGGCGAAGTGCATTAATACTGTTATACAGCTGGATAATCGCATCTAATGCGTTTATTCCTTCTTCTGGTGAAGCTGCTGCATGAGCTGTTTTTCCGTAAAAATGAAAATCAAGTGGATCGACCGCTAATGATGGACTTGTCGTCGCTGTTTTTCCGCTCGGATGAATCATAAGCGCCGYATCAATATTTTTAAATAAACCAGCTTTTACATAACTCGATTTTGCGCTACCATTTGGTCCCCCCTCTTCTGCTGGTGTTCCGAACACGACAACTTCCCCGCCGATTTCTTCAAGCATTTCTGATAACGCGATCGCTGCTGCAACGCTAATTGTTCCGATTAAATTGTGACCACACGCATGACCGAGTCCTGGTAAAGCGTCATACTCAGCTAAAAATGCGATAACTGGTCCTTGTTTCCCGGAACTTTTTCGCGCGATAAACCCTGTTTCATGACCAGCTATATTGTGCTGCAACTGAAATCCTGCGCTTCCTAACAACAAACTTAACGTTCTTGATGCGTAAAATTCTTGGTTACCAATCTCCGGATTCGCATGAATATTATGACTTGTTTCTATGTACTTTTCCTTATTTCTTTCTATACTCTCTTCAATTGTTTTTCTTTGTGACGTTACTCCTGTCGCTCCCATTTTTCTTCCTCCTTTTATTTTCACGTAAAAAAGCCTCTTTCTAAAAGATAGAAAGAGGCTTCTGTATATACAGTCAAAATGAGCTTCTTTCTTATCTTTCAAGTTACCTTGCTGGAATTGGCACAGTATTCATAAAGAATCCGCTGCCGAGGTGTCATAGGGCCAGTCCCTCAACCTCTCGTGATAAGAATTTTCATAAAATTGTATTAAATTATTTTCATTCTAAGTTCATTCCAGGCAAAAGTCAAGGAATTCCTATCTGAATTTACCGAATATCTAAAAACCCTTTTAATACGCCAATTGTTTCAGGTGCTTGTAATCTTGCACATATGTACGGAAATTCCATACTACCTTCAAACATCATTTGAGATGTGAGCGGTGCCCCCGCCCAAAAGATTTCATCATCGATTACTATAAACGGGAACGCCTTGTTTTGCCTTTGTAATTTTACATTCTTTAATGGAACTGGTCCATCACTATAAACCGTTACTTGTGCATTCGTACGCATTAACGCTTGCCATACTCGTTTATCAACTTGCCTTGTGCTTGGAAGTGAAATGATAATTTGACGTTTTGCAGCTAAAATATCTTTCAATAACCCTTTCGATTCTTCAAGATTCATTTCCATAAACCAGCGTAAACGTTTCGAGATTTTTCGCTCCCACAATTGTCTTGATGTCGTGCGATCATACACATCTCCGTGACGTTCTATATGAGCTGTTAATTGCGATAACGCTTGTTTTCTCGATAAATTTTTACGCATGTAGTGGCAATCTGATAATTGAATGAACTTCCCTCTCGCYCTYGTYACTGCWACRTTGACGAGGCGATGGTTTTTATGATCAAAGAATAACACACCAGGACGTTCTTGCGGATAACTATCAACCGTATCAAAGATCATCATATCTCTTTCAGACCCTTGAAACTTATGAACTGTCGCCGCTAAAACTGATATGTGTTGATATTTCGTTCTCTGCAACATTTCTCTAATGCACGTTGATAAAAAGCGGGACTGCGCCCTGTACGGCGTAACAACACCGATAGATTGAACACCATCTAACAATCCAATTAACATCATTTGCATCGCTACTAACCCAGACATAATATTAAAACGCGAACCGGAAGCAGCGTCTTTTAAAGAAAAAGCTCCCATTAAGCTCGTATCAAATAAAACACTAGCTTCATTTGCGAACGGTTGTAGTTTCGCAAGTTCTTTACGCTCTGAAACAGATGGATGATCGTAAACTCTATTTTTATAAATAAATGAATTCGTAAACTTCGATATATCCGCATGCATACGTCTTTGTTCCTGCAGCATAAAAAGGTTCGGATGTGCTTCTGATTTATTTACAGACTCAACAATCCCTGCATGGTAAAACATATCTTCACCGAGCCATTTTCGAACGAGTTCATGGTTTGCCATCGCAATCGGAGGTAACTGTAAAAAATCACCACAAACGACAATACGTTTCCCAAGAGAAGCAGCTAATGCGATTTGCGGAACATATGCCATACTTACTTCATCTACAACAACTAAATCAAATGTGCGCTCATAAATAAGTGAATCAATGGCACATTTTGATAGCGTCGCACCGATTACTTTCGCATTTTCAATATATTCTTTTTCTACTTCTTTAATTTTCGCTTTTTGCTTTCGAAGATCACTTTCAATCTCTTGTATACGCTTCTTATCAGCAGAAGTCGCTTTATATGATAAAATCTTTTCACGAAGATCTTGTCGTGTCTCTTCTAAATAAAGTCTTTCTTCTCCCCAAGATCCGTTCGTCGTTTCAACTAACTTCGACGCAAGTAACGTTTCATGATTTCGTATATGTTCATGTTGACTATAACCATAACGAACAATTTCGCCAGGTGTCCATTTCTTCTTCTTCTCAATTTGCTTCGTTACTTCACTCATTAATACGTCCACAGCCGCATTACTATGAGCTAACACAAGTACCGATTTTCCTTTTTGATAATGAGCTGAAATAATGCGCGATAAATTGTAAGACTTCCCTGTTCCAGGTGGTCCCCACACGTACGTTGTCGGATTATAAAATGAACGATACGCCAATTCATTTTTCGTATTTTTCATCTTTTCAATATGCTTTGGACTGCTCGTYCCATCAACAAGACGCTTTATACGATTACGTTTYAGCTTATCTTTAYGWGCCTCTTTCAATCKCTCTTGYAGCTGTTCTAGCAATTGCCACGGTTCACTATATAAAACAGCTTCTCTTATTTCACCTTGTATATAATCATTTAATTTCAGTTCTATTTCTAATCCATGTAC
>NZ_JBFTMA010000386.1:0-5800 GCF_056396725.1 Bacillus sp. 05T31 | reverse complement strand
TTTTGTAGTATGCATCTGTTTTGCATATTCTGTTTGAGAAATTATTTTTGGATTAAATCCTTGAACGAGCGTTAACTTTGAATCCTTCGTAAATTTTGTCATACAAAAAACTGCACCTCCAATTGTTAGACTATGTCTAACAATTGGGGGGCAGTTCATAATCGTATGGAAATTGGCTTCTGTTTATCTGTATTATAGAAACTGGCCAACTGGAAAATCAAGATTGATAGTGGTATGGCACAACATTGATTTATGGAATTTCGCTTTCTTTGAAAACAAACGCATTAAAACAACAACTTCTAAGGATTCACTAGATAAAGCATCTTCATCTTCTCTACCAATAAGCACTATATCCGGTAAAACAGGCCAGGAACCAGCGCGATTATAAAAGTGAGCTAAAGATGGTTTACACGTAAATATCCCGAAATCTATATCGCTTTGTTTTTCAATCCATTCAGTAGCTGCAGCAACTGTTTGTAAACCTAAACCTTGCCCATGATAATCTGGATCAGTCGCTACACAACTAAGTCCAGCTATATTAAATATTTGCCCATTATGATGGATAGTTTTGCGCACTACACCTGCATAGCTGACTAACTTTCCATCTATGTAGGAATAAAATGAGCGTACATTAAATTCTTTAAGGTGAGTTTCTGAAATTGTTTCCTTAGGCGTGGAATCGAAATCTGGCCAAACCTGCTGTAGCATTACAGCAATTTCGCGCCGTAATGCATCAGATGCTTGATTGTAGTCGGTTGATTGTACAATATGAGTTGTCATAAGTTATTCTCTCACTTTCTACTATGTTTAAATTCTATATATACTCAGTAAAAGCCAGCATCTTTAGATATCGTTAGGGTGGGATTTTTTCAATTTGTTTGAAATATATTTAAAAATCAGTTCCAGTCATTCGAGCTAGCATAAATTTTATTAAAAATATTGACTCGCAAGTAAAAGCTCTGATTTATTTGATGCTTAATAAGCTAAAAATAACATAAAGAGAATAGTCATTATTTTTTAGAGCATCCTAAAGTTTATCATCTAATAAGCCTGGAGTGAATCTCATGCTAAAGAGTAAACTATCCCTAGTAATTTACGGGATTCTAATAATGGTCATATTTGCATCTCCGAAAGAAGGAAACGCAGCTAACATATCTGATAAAGATTTTTATGATTCCTATAACACTTTATTGGCTCCGTATGCAAGTCGAACGATTCAAAGCAAACTTGGACCTTCGCATCAGTATAGTTTAACTGATGCGAAGGTTATAAAAATTGACCGATCCCCCAAATACACTTTTAACTTCATTGTCGTTGCAAAGTATCGAACTTATACAAACGCTCATAACCCACCAAATCATGTTGTAACAATTACTTATAACATTAATCCAAGTGGAGTAAAAGTTATAAACTTCAAACAAAAGAAAGAGTAAATAAACAGTGTATTCTATACGAACCTAGAAATTCCCTAGCAGAAGTAGTAATACTTACAACTTATATAAATAGGAAGAAATAGAAAATGAAATATCAAATTACATTCATATAAGTTTGAATATTTCAAGATATTAAACTTTTGATAGTTCATATATAATAGTGAAAAGAGTAGGGTTTTGTAACTATTTGTAAAAAAAGGAGGGTGCAAAATGAATAAAATAATACAATCTCAATCTCAATGGGATTTGGACAGGCTATATCCTCAAGAACAAAACTTCACGTTTTCTATAGAAACGATAGAAAGATTAAAAATTGAATATAAAGCAACAAAAAGCTTGGGAAGATATGTATACACAATTAAGAAATAAAATAGAAGTAATACACGATAAAGAGACTTTATCATTTGGACAAGCAAATTACGTTGCGATGAATAGTGATGATCATAATGAAAGATTAATAGTATTTGATTCTCTTACAAATGATTTGAATAAGGAAAAAGATATCTTTGCTACTGTATTGAATCAAATAGGAAGATTACGTCATGCTAAAAGTGATGAAATGGAAGGAACAGAGATTTTAAAACAATCACTACAAGCAAATGGCATCTCTGAAACTGCATTATCCCAAATGTGGAATGCAACGGAACAAAATCTTCTGAAGCTAGTAATTGCGTTAAACGGTTATAAAAAAGGAAAGAATTCAATTACATGGTACGAGCTAATGACATGGAAAGAAAGTAAGGAGACTGTTATTCCTTTTTCAGTAGCAGTAAAAAACATATATGATGCACTAAAAAATATAGATGAAGAATTGGCACAGTTCGCACAGAATGCAATAGCGAATGGCTGGATCGATGCTGAACCGAGAGATAATAAACCGCCGGGTGGATTTTGTGCTCCTTTTTTCAGTGAAAAAGAATCTCGCATTTCACTTCGTTATGATGGAACAATTGATAGTGTAAGAGTACTTGCTCATGAACTGGGACACGCTTGGCATTTTTATGTTATGAGTCTTGAACAATCTACTTCATTTTTAGATGATTATCTGCCAATGAGTACAGCAGAATCAGCGTCTATTTTCTTTGAAACGGTAATCATGAATTATTTAATTCAAACAACAGATTGTGTAGAGATGAAAAAGTCATTGCTTAGCTGGAAAATAAGAAATAGTTTTAATTATGTTATGGCAATTCGTGCATCGTTTCAGTTTGAGAAGAAGTTTTATGAAGAATGCAAGGAAGGTCCTTTAAGTGCTGATGAAATTGAGAAATTATCTATAGCCGCGCAAGAAAAGGCATATGGGAATGCACTAACAGAATATCAGCCGTTTGTTTGGATGAAATACGTTCAGTTTTATATAGCAGACGTTCCTTTTTACAATTATCCATATACATTTGGGTATTTAGCGAGTTTTAGTTTAATTGAAATAGCAAAGGAAAATAAAAATAAAAATGCATTTCATTTGAGGTATAAAGAGTTTTTACGAGAAACAGGAAAGGCCCCAGTTGAAGAATTGATGAAAAAACATTTTGATATTGATCTAACAGAGTATGAATTTTGGAATAAAGCTTTTATGCAAATTCATAAAGATATTGATGAATATTTGCAAATTAATTAAGGGGACTACATATATGAACAGAATCGGTATTATCGGAGCAATGCAAATAGAAATAGACTTACTATTAGAAAAACTACTTATTAAAGAGGAACATACTATTGCGGGAATACCTTTTTATAAAGGAAACTTCATGGATACAGAAATTATTATTACGCGATGTGGTGTAGGAAAGGTAAATGCCGCCGCATGTACACAAATTTTAATTAATAAATTTGATGTGAATTCTATCATTAATACAGGTGTTGCGGGTGGATTACATCCGGATGTGAAAATTGGCGATCTAGTTATTTCTACAAATGTTACACATCATGATGTTAATAAAAATCAAATGAAGAATCTATTTCCGTTTCAAGAAGCGTTTCATGCAAGCGAGGAATTAAGAGATTTAGCCCGAAAAGCTGTTAATAGTAGTAGTTTTAATACTACTGTTCATGAAGGAAGAATCGTCAGCGGAGAATGCTTCGTCGAGGATTCAAAATTAAAGGAGCGATTAGTCACTAAATATGCACCACATTGTACGGAAATGGAAGGGGCAGCAATTGGGCATGTCGCTCATATAAATGACATACCATTTCTCGTTATAAGAAGTATTTCTGATAGTGCAGATGATGAGGCGCAAGTTTCATATGATGATTTCGCGAAAACCGCAGCGAATTATTGTTCAGAAATTATTGTTGAGATGCTTAAACATATTTCGAGTAAAGCTGTATTGTAGTACATAAGTAAAGAATGGGAGAGAATATCATGTTACAGGCACTAATTTTCGATATGGATGGAACTTTATTTCAAACAGATAAAATTTTAGAGTTATCACTAGATGATACATTTGATCATTTACGTTCACTACAATTATGGAATACGATAACACCAATTGATAAATATCGTGAAATTATGGGTGTACCTTTACCTAAAGTTTGGGAAGCTTTATTACCTAATCATTCTAATGAAGTAAGGGAACAAACAGATGCATATTTTTTAGAAAGACTAATTGAAAATATAAAGAGCGGAAATGGTGCTTTATATCCGAATGTAAAGGAAGTTTTTAGTTTTATAAAAGAAAATAATTGTTCCATTTACATTGCTAGTAATGGTTTAACGGAATATTTACAGGCAATCGTATCTTATTATGATTTAGACCAATGGGTTACGGAAACATTCAGTATTGAACAAATACATTCGCTAAATAAAGGTGACTTAGTTAAAGGTATTTTGAAGAAGTATGATATAAAAGAGGCAGCGGTAGTTGGGGATCGTTTATCGGATATTAATGCGGCAAAAGATAATGGTTTAATTGCGATTGGATGTAATTTTGATTTTGCACAAGAAGATGAGCTTGCTCATGCTGATTTAGTAATTGATGATTTAATGGAACTGAAGGGGATATTACCAGAATTGAAGAATACGTACATAACAAAATGAATAAGTTCACATTCAAATGAATGCTCAGGATAATATATTCTTGGGCATTTTTATTTTTCAAAAAGATACATTTGGATAGAGAAAGTGGGAGATTAAGCTGGAAGATATACAAATAAAACAAATTGGAGATCTGCTAAAATATGAGGTCAATCACCTTGTCCAGGAAAGTAAAGAAGAAGGATTTAACTTCTTAATAAAACTAATAAATGAATATGAAAGTAAAAGAAATACATTTAGTAAAACAGGTGAATGTTTATATGGAATCTTTCGAGGGGATACGTTAATTGGAATCGGGGGATTAAATCAAGATCCGTATACGAAAGATAATAAGATTGGCCGATTAAGAAGGTTTTACATTGCAAAAGATTACCGGCAGAAAGGATTAGGAAGGTTACTGTTAGGGAGAATCTTAAGCGATGCAAAAATCTATTTTACTATTGTTGTCTTATATACAGATACAGAACAGGGGGATCAATTTTATACTTCGAGTGGATTTGCGAAAGGGAAAATGTATGTAGGAACAAGCCATTATCTAAACTTAGATAAAAGGATGTAGTGAATTATTATTTGCTCCCAAAAAGGAACGTTTGTTCTATGTTATGTAGATTTATGATATAATTTATTTGAATCTACTATTAGAATGGGGATTAGATGATGGGAGAAAATAAAATTATTAATGATTTTAAAGATTATTCAATATGGATAACCACATTGAAAGGTATGAATGAAGAATTGTGGACAGCGCCAATATCAGAGGGGAAATGGACTATTGGTGAGATTGTATCTCATATTATGAATTGGGATGACTATCTTTTACATGAGACATTATCATCAGTGAGAGATGGACAGGGAATGGAGTTCCCTGACTTTGATACATATAATAAACAAGCCTCTAATTATGCAAAATCAGGTATATCTAAGATAAAACTTCTTGAAGAAGCACAAGCTAAAAGAGAGTTACTTGTTCAAGAGCTTAACCGACTGTCTATTGGAAAGCTAAAGGAACATTTAACTGCCAATGGAGTATCATATTGTCCTCATACTGGAATGCCGTACTCTCTAATATATATTATTAAAGAATTCGTAGATCACGATAACCATCACAAAAGGCAGATTATTAATTTTTTAAATGAAAATCAAGTTGTTAACTGATAAAGAAAGATCCCGCGAATGATACTTGCGGGATCTTTAATTAATTATAATTTAACATTCATTTGTTTCAATAAAGTTTTCGGATCACCTTTTACATAATAAAAATGCGGATTATTTTCATCATCGTAAAGCATAATGTAAGGTTTTTCATTAAGTGGGAGAAGGATGAGTACTTCAT
>NZ_JBFTMA010000385.1:0-4046 GCF_056396725.1 Bacillus sp. 05T31 | reverse complement strand
TTATTACTTCATTTAGTAAAAAATGAGGGGAAGACAATATTTATTTCTAGTCATAATTTAGCTGAAATTGAAATGATAGCAGATCACATAGCATTACTACATAAGGGTACCATACTCTATGAAGGGAATTTAAACAGTATTATTACTTCTAGAGAATATATTGTTCATGTTAATGACACTACTGCCACAGAAAGGATTTTAAATACAGAGGGTATACCTTATAGCATAGAAAAAGAAGGGGTATTCAAACTAATAATAGATCAAGATAGTGTTCCTAATTTAACCAGAATATTAATTAAAAATGATATAGATATTTTTGAAGTTAGCCCTAAAAAGCTAACATTAGAGGAAGTATTTTTAACTTTAACTAAACAAAAGGAGTTACTCTAATAATGCAATTTATCTTTAAAAGTGTGAATAGTGAGATGAGGAAAATTGGTGGGAGAAAATTATTATTATATTCTTTGTTTTTTTCATTATTATCAAGCTTTTTGTGTATAAGTTATTTTATTTTTAACAAGAATAATCCTGACATGTTTCAATCTACAAATCTTATAGCAATTACAGTAAACTTTAATACACTAACGTTAAGCATTTTTTCTGCTTGTATGTGGTATCTTATCATTTCTTCTGAAAATAAATATGGCACTTGGGCCATTATTTATACAAAGCCAATTTCAAAATTAAAATTATTGGTATCTAAAAATTTATTGTTTATACTGTTCTATTTGATTTTTAATATTTTAAATTTTTCGGTTATGGGTATCTATATTTTTATAAATGGATATGAAATATCCATACTTTATTTTTTAAAAATGTTTATACTTTGTACCATTCTATCTTTAGCAATACCATATTCTCAATTGCTTTTTCATTTAATTATAAAAAAGGGAATTCTTGCGGCGTCCTTGTCAGTTATTTGGATTTTTTTTAGCGTAACATATGGATTATTCCCTGCAATATTCACAAAGACATTTCCAATATTTTATGCATTGAATATAGTAAGTGACGTAATGATTAAAGAAACAACTATTTTATTATATCTTGCAAGTTCTTCAATATATATTTTAGGAATTATGTTATTGACTGTGAGTTTTAAATATTATACATATGAATAATAAAGGGTGAAACAAGTGGGTATTTTAGGTGAATATAAAAAAAGTCTTCATAATGGATTGTATATCCTGTTACTAGTATTTCTGTTGATACCAATTAGTTTTCAAGTTTTTCTAACTGTATCGGCTCAATTAAAAGATGGCGTTGCCATGCATATAGCGATTCTGAGCCTTTTTTGTAGGTTATTTTTACCTATTGCGATAGGTCTATTAGTGTCATTTTCTTTTGTAAATGAATTCAGAAGAAAAGGATATATGTCTGCTATTTATCACGGGATCACTTTAAAAACTATATTAAGTAATAAGTTTTTATTTTGCTTAATAATTACTTTTGGTTATTTACTATGTGCTTTAATCATAACGAGTATACCTATAGTATTAACGGTTGATAATCTCGGGACTGTTTATCAAAGTTTAAGTTTTTCTATACTTTTTATGGTAATTAGCTCTTTAATTATTGTGAATCTACATTTTTTAATAAATATAATATTTTATAAAATCCCGTTACTTTCATTATTAGTAGGGGTTATAGGTGGACTTGGTAGCTTTTTTATCTCTCATACAAACTATTGGATACTATTCCCTTGGTCATATCCAATTATGAGTCTTTATATTGATAGCATTGAAACAAAACAATTGTATATTATTCTCTTTGTATATCTATTATCATTACTAAGTTGTATATTGATGTTGTCTACTTTATATAATAAAAAATCAATGAGATGGAATTAAGGTTACAATGAGGAGTGTAGCATTAGTAATAATAAAACATGTTGTAGTTACTACAATATGGATCTCGATACGTTAAGCCAATTAATAAGACATGCGGATCAAATGTTATTGAATTCGAAGAAGCTAAAGTATGATAGATGTCACTTATGGTCACTCGAATATCTATTACTAATTTACTCTATTTAAAAAAAGTAGCTGCACAAAAGCGCAGCTACTTTTTTTCATACAAACATTATTATGCAAATAAAAACCTTAACGTAAACTTGCGCTTAATGGTACTTGAGAATAAACTTTGAAATTACTACCATAAGTACCGTGTTGAGAAAATGAGGAAGAAATTGAGCTGTTCCAACTTTTGTAGGTAGATCCAGATGTATCTGCTCTTAGAAGTACGTTTGAAAAGCTAGCTTGGCTAAAAGAATTACTTCCAGTATCTTCAACGCCCTGAACCATTTTTACTGGTTCATATTGAGAAAACGTACCTACAGATACAGAATAAAAAACAAGGCAAGCTTCGTGCTTGCCTTGTTCTATGATTTCATTATTTCGGTTCTTATGTTAAAAGTCTTTTCGTATTGTGGCTTACATCCTTAGCGTACAGAATCCGCGAAATGTTGGGGCGACCCCATGCCTATCAAGTTAATATTTTGAAGTGTCGCCAAAACGAAAATTTTATTATTTTATAGTTATTTATGAGAATTCAACTCATTTTCTTCGTTTTAGACCTGGCTTGATGACGATGTGGCGCTATGTGACTTAACTCATAAAATTGCATAAATTTAGAGTTATTGGTATGCCCGCATTTTTGAAAAAAACACGTTAAGAGTTTTTGAGTCATTTTAACTTTGTTTTAAATTGTGCTGCATTAAACACTCTTAATGTTATTGAAATTATTACAAAACTGTCACCTTTATGTAAGGTTATTAGATAGTTCCATTTTTATTTAAATGTAATAATGAATGTATATGAAACGTCAATAATAAGTATTGTATAAAATTTATGTAGTTTACTATTAACAATCAACCATGGGGGAATTAATTATGAAAGCCAACTTAGATACCGTAAAAGAACATTTGAAAAGCAATGAAGAAATCCTTTCTAAAATTTATTGTACAATAAATTTTGGTTATATTAGTAGATCTGGGATCTTAGTTGCTACAAATAAAAAGTTATTGTTCTGTGCTGATTATATGTTTGGAAAAGGACTTAAGTGGGATTATGATTACACTGAAATTTCAAACTTCAATGATACGAGAGGTCTAATTTTAGAGCTATCTGTTCTTCCTGTTATCGAAAAATTAACAATGCATCATAAAGATGACTTTATTGTATTCTCTAATTTTTCAAGTCCATCAAAAGTAAACAAGTTTTTAGAATTGGTTCAATCAAAGATTTAATTTCTAAAGAAATCTTTCAACAATTTTTTTAAGTTGATGGCGATGGGGTACCGGCACATCGCTATCTAGCTAATAAAAAGAAATACCCTCAAAATGAAAAAATACGTTATTCTTTCTGTAGAATCATAGGAAAGGATGGCGTTTTTTATGTCTGTTTCTGTKTCTGACGAATTACAACTATTTGCTCAAGAGATTCAAAGTTTTTTATCTCCAAATACCTTACGGGATCTTGCTAGAGATGTTGGTTTTGTACAACGAACYAGTAAATACCAAGCAAAAGATTTAGTCGCTTTATGTATATGGATGAGTCAAAATATCGCTACAACCTCTTTAGCTCAGTTATCTAGCTGTTTAGAAGCATCCACAGAAGTACTCATCAGTCCGGAAGGACTGAATCAACGGTTTAATACATCAGCCGTTCAGTTTTTACAACATATATTGACTAACCTTCTAAATAAAAAATTAACTTCATCTATGCCACTTTCTTCTCCATACACCTCTGTTTTCAAGCGTATTCGCATTTTAGATTCCACTGCATTTCAGCTTCCAGATATATTTTCAACCATTTATCCTGGGGCTGGAGGATGTAGCCATACTGCTGGGATGAAAATTCAACTTGAATATGACCTATTAAGCGGACAATTCCTACATATCCATACAGGTCCAGGGAAACAACATGATCGAACCTATGGTTCTCTGTGTGTTCCAACTGTGGCACCAAATGATTTATGTATCCGTGATTTAGGGTATTTTCATTTAAAAGATCTTCAACATATACAAGATAAAAAGGCTTACTATATCT
>NZ_JBFTMA010000384.1:0-4050 GCF_056396725.1 Bacillus sp. 05T31 | reverse complement strand
ATGTATAGGATCGGTCAGTGCCTTTTCCTGCCACGCGCAAAGTTTTAAAACAAAGAAAAAAGATGTTCCTTCTAAAGAGACTTTATTTTTCTATTTYTCTCYCTTTTTGATACGATATAACTAGAATCAGAAAGGAGCAATTTATGTTTATATTAAAAGACATCACATATAAAGATATTCTACACATTCCTTATTTACAGATTCAAAAAGAAAAAATAACTTGTATTATCGGTGAAAGTGGTAGTGGTAAAAGCACGTTACTTCGCATGTTAAACGATTTACAATCACCAACATCTGGCACAATTGAGTATAACGGAAAATCTATTTTAGATTATCCTCCCATTCAATTACGCCGTGAAGTTGTCATGCTCGGACAAACTCCGCCTATTTTTGATGGAACAATTAAAGATAATTTATTAATGGGACTTAGATTTTCTGAAAAGCCATTTCCAAATGACGACGCCCTGCAAGGCGCATTAACGACTGTTAGCCTAGATAAAAAATTAGAAGATAACGCCTCTTCTTTATCAGGTGGTGAAAAACAAAGACTCGCTTTTGCTCGCATTATACTAATGGATCCGCCCGTCTATTTATTAGATGAACCAACTTCGGCACTAGATGGTGATACAGAACACCGCGTTATGAAACAATTTGCTCTACTGGCAAGAGAAAAGAAAAAAACAGTTATCTTCATCACGCACTCGCAACAACTTCCAGAAGAAATTGCAGACGATATTATTGAAATTAGTAAAACAAACGGTGCAACTAGAAAGGAAGTGCTATCAATTGAAGGGCGTTATTGAACTACAAATTTGGCAACTTGCAGCTGCATATATTTTCATCCTTATTTTAATTGGGCTTGTGAAATTAAAAGGAATACCGCGTGAGAAACAAATTACAATTGCTACATTACGTATGACGATTCAACTCATACTAGTCGCCTATGTTCTTACATACATATTTGAAAATAGTAATCCGTTTTATACAATAGCTCTCATTACTTCTATTACTACATTTGCGATTTTCAATATTTATAAACGAATTAATATTCCAATGTCAAAAGAATTAAAACGAGTAGCCGCCCTCTCCATGATTGCTGGGTCAATTGGGCCACTACTCTTATTTATCTTTGTCATTATCGGACACGATCCTTGGTATGCTCCGCAGTATATCGTTCCTATTGCCGGCATGCTAATCGGTAACGCTATGACAGGTATTTGCCTCGGGGCAAACACCTTTTTAAACAGTATGAAATCACAAAGAGAYCATATYGAAGGTGCACTTATGCTTGGCGCAACTCCAAAACAAGCAGCTGCTCCGCTCATACGKGACGCTTTCGATTCTGCTATTTTACCAACAATTAATTCCATGGTCGGAATGGGAATTATAAGTCTTCCAGGCATGATGACAGGACAAATTTTATCCGGTGTATCACCATTTACAGCTATCCAATATCAAATTGCGATTATACTTGGCATTTCTGGAAGTACAGCTTTCTCTGTTATTATCTTCTTACAGCTTGGGTATAAAACGTTCTTTAATAAGCGGTGCCAGTTGAAAGAAGTTGAAGTACAATCATAAAAAAGACGCTCTGCAAGTTACTTACAGAGCGTCTTTTTTCTTTGCTAATCTTACGCTTTCTTAACGAACTGTGATTTTAACTTCATAGCTCCGAAACCATCGATTTTACAATCAATATCGTGATCTCCCTCAACTAGACGGATACTCTTTACTTTCGTACCAATCTTTACAACTGAAGAAGTTCCTTTTACTTTTAAATCTTTAATTACAGTAACAGCATCGCCATCTTGAAGAACGTTTCCGTTCGCATCTTTTACAACTTTTGCACCATCATTACTTTCAGCTTCCGCTTCTTGACCCCACTCATGGGCACATTCTGGACATACGAAAAGAGCGCCATCCTCATACGTATATTCTGAATTACATTTTGGACAATTTGGTAAAGTAGCCATAAATTCATTTCCTCCGTTCATTATTTATACGTAAAAATCAAATCGAATTTTTACATGTCGATAAATAAAATTTGTATAGCATTTCTTTATACTGCCATAGTCTCACGTTATTGACAAGCCTACCTCAAATTCTCATTTTTTATTGTATTTTACAAAATTTCAATTAGTATGGCGTTTGTTTACTAATGTTTTTCTCTTCTTGTTACATATCCTTTCTCATAAATAAAAAGAAGAATCTTCATTAGACTCTTCTTTTTGCGATACATCATTATCTATTTATATTAATACCAGGCATTTTCTTCAATATAAAATTGATACTCTTCTGCTTCTTCTTCATTTAATTTTTTATCGTTTAAATAAATTTCTTTCCATTCAAATCTCTGTTTATCTAAATACACAGCGAACTTAACCTTTACRTCCTTTTTTTCCTCATAATCATAACCAGTAAATTCTACTATATCAAAACGTCCTTCTTTTTTTACATACGTCCATTTTGGATCATCAGTAAAAACTTCCAATGTAATCCCTTCATCACTTAAACGAATTACATCTTTTATATTCGGTTCCGTCGGTAAATACGATAACCCGTAACCAGCTGCACCAAATACTACAAATAATAACGCATTTAATCCAAGCATAMTCCCAACATGAGTGCCACCCTTTGTTTGGAAGTAATAATTGTGTTGTRCATCAGATAACTCTTTTGCCTTATGTAAAATACGAACTGTATGCTTGTAATATAAACGATTCCCTTGCCATCCAGTAAATAGCATAGTTCCAAAATAAACAATAAAATCGATCCACATCGGGATATCTATAAAAACAGAGGTAATTAAAGTAGGAACTCCTACTAATGCAATAATAATAAATAATTTATACATTTTGCGATAAGCTAACCACAATAATGGGAAGAAAAAGGCTATCCAGTTCCAACTATTTCCCTTCTCGGGATCTTTTGCTTTCCCCCACTTAAAGTCGTAATATGCAGTATTATTTCTCACAACTTTATGTAACTCTTTAGGAGCTATCGCTTCYTGTAAAACAGTGTCCTTCACGTACATCATCCTTCTCTTATTTCTATATAACTTTATTGTATATCTATAAAAMRAAGGAATCTAACAAAAARTAGTTATATTTCATWAAAATGAAYAAAAATCGAATACATTCCGACAATTATCCATTCTATATTCCATTTTACTATTAAATATATTAGAATACTYATRTATAAGACATTTAATACACCATATTAATTATTTTCTTAATTTATAAAAAAAGGAATCCTTTAGCGGATCCCTTTTTTTACAGCAGCCTTCTTATAAGAGCACTACTTACCTTAATAACTCCCTAATTTCCTCTATATTTAAATCAGTAAACTTCGCGATATCTTCAATCGGCATCCCTTTCTCATACATCCCACGAATTAACTGTATTTTGCCTTTTTCGATTCCTTGTTCAATCCCTTGTTTCATTCCTTTTTCGAGCCCTTTTTCGAGCCCTTTTTCGAGCCCTTTTTCAATCCCTCTTTTAAGTCCTTCCTGTTCTGCATGCGCAAATTTCGCAGCCTCATCCATTAAGACTTTTTCTCTGGCGTCATATGCTTGCCTGAAAGAAGAATCTTGACTCATATCTTCCCATTTATTTATCGCTTTTTGTAACATTGGGTCTTGGCTCATCGCAATATCCTCCAATAGTTCTGTCAATTGTTCGTCTTCATTCGCCGGTAACAATAATAACCAACGTACAAATGCATCTTCCCAAGGATTTATTTTTTCCGCTTTCCACTGCCGCATTAACTTTGGAATCTCGACAATATGAATTTCTATGTCATCACTTAATATTCTTTTCTGTTTCCTATCCCAAAGAACCYCCGTTGTATGAAAATCACCATACTCAGGAAACATGTTAAAATTCAATAAATTCACAGTAATTGTTTTACAAAGTGCACTATACGCCATCCCTTTTTGCAGTTGAGATGTATATAATTTTCCCCAATAGTATAAACTTCGTTTTATCATATGATGATTATTATTCAACTGAATCTCTACATTAACCTTTATACCCGTATTTAATGTAGCTA
>NZ_JBFTMA010000383.1:0-4070 GCF_056396725.1 Bacillus sp. 05T31 | reverse complement strand
AGGAATATAAATACGCAGTAAAGGCTGTAGATGCAGCTGGGAATACATCAAATCAAAGTAACATTCTTCTGATAAAAACAAAAGATCAAAATGTATCTTATGAAAAATGGGATCCGAGGAAGGCATATACAAAGGGCGACAAAGTAGAACATCAAGGGAAAGTGTATGAAGCTGTTCAAAATCATCAAGGAAATGGTGATCCGAATTGGATATTTGCCTTATCGTTATGGAAACCACTTACTTTGAATTTTTAAGTTGATGGGCGTGGGAATACCACGTTATAAAATGAAATTTGTTATGATTTCATCTGAGAATGAAATTCGATAAAGGTAAAATTAGTGAAAGTTATAGGGACTAAGGTGCATTCCACTATGTCAGCCAGTTGCGAAAGGTTAGGAAACTACCAAATTATATTCATGTTGGCTGTTTAATTCCTCATGCCTTTAAGTATGGAAATTATTTTATATAAACGAGAATCATGCAGCAGTCAAAGGTCAAAAACAAAAAAGGGGGAATTATTTTGAAAAGGATTTCATCTTTATTATTAACAATGCCGATTATTTTAGGAAGTATTGCTACGATTCCGCATACAAAGGTTTCAGCTGAAACAATGTCATTCAATCAAGAGACATTCACTTTAGAAACATTGGGCCAACAAACGGATCAAGCAATTGCAAATGGTAATTTTGAAGCTCATTTGAATAATCTCACAGCATATCTGAATGGAAATATTGGGGGTATTACTGAAGAGAATTTAAAAAAGAAGCTTGCAGATCAAGTATTTGCGGCAGCTTTGGCTCAGTGGCAATTCATATCACAAACAGGTGCTGCAACAATGGATGCATTTGCTAAAAAAGATGCTGACCATCAAAGATTTCTTAGCTGGGCTATGAAAAATACAGATGTGATGAATACCTATCTTGAAGGTGGTAGTCCAACTGGAAAAAATCCTGTAAATGCACTTGAGATATGGCATACAATCTGGAATGCGGATGCAGATTCTCACGAAGGATTGTATTTGAAATTAGCGATATCCACATCTTTAGCTCATGCTGAACCTATAAAATATTGGACAAACAATAAACCTATTAATCCATTAACAAGATACCAACATTATAAATCAGCAGATCAAAATAACGAGTTACTTCCTTGCTTTAGAACATATGATGTTTGGCATTTAAGATTAGTAGTGAATACTTGGTCACCAGAAGAAGATTTAACTTGGGCAAGAAATATGATTAATACGGAACATCCAGAACTTAAAAGTCAAGATAAGGTAGGGGAAAGTGCATATTTGATTAAATATACAACCCATAACAAAGATGGAGTTAGCATTCACGCTGGAAATGATGCATTCTACGGTTTAGGTTGGAATCTTTCTTCCATTTACAGATTTGGCGGGGTATGCGGTAATATTTCGAAGTTTGGTACGCAAGTAAGCCAAGCCTTTGGAGTGGCAGCTATGCCTGTTGGACAACCTGGACATTGTGCACTCATATGGAATAACAAACCATCTTCTTGGAATTTAGGAAATGATATATCCGGATGGGGTGAATCGAGCCGTCATGATGCAACTGTTATTCCTTGGTCAGATAATAGCCCGACAAATCAAGTACCATATATGCTACTATTTGAAAATGCTGAACGTGACCCAGTAAAACTAGATCAATCAGAGCGATTACGCTGGTTAGCGAAAGCGATGACTTCAGCAGATAATAAAATTGCAATTTATAAAATATCCACCAATATTTTACCAATCAATTTTTTAGTATGGAAAGATTACGTTTCTCTTATGTTACAAAATCCAAATGTAACAGATGCTGAGTGGAAAGAATTAAATAACAGTATCATTTCTGTTTTTGCGAATGAACCGCGACCGATGATGGATCTTCTTACTCAAATAAAAAGCCATGTACCAAATACAGATGATATCTTGGAAGGAAAACAGTTTTCATGGTCACTGAAAGGGATTGGAGATTTTGAATTCGCAAAAGTAAATTTAAATAAATCAACAGAAGAAATGCAAATTGATCTAAAAGCAGGTGTACCACACCATTACTTTGATAGTACATACGCAAGCATTAAAGTGAAAAACACATCAGGTAAAGTGGTCTATAACAAAGAGGTTTATGGGAATAAACAGCAAAATGCTGAATCAAAAACAGTCCCAGTAAAAGTGGGCGATTTTATTGAACTTACACACCTAGAAGGTGAAGAGAGAGCAACGTTAATAAATTTAGATAATAATAAGCACGAAAGCTTTGATAAAAAGGTAATGTATGAGGTTACAAAGGATGGCCTGAAGAAAGTAAATCAAATTGTTAATCCTAAGCCAGATACAGARGCTCCCACRCAGCCRCAAGGATTATATGCAAGCAAYGTTACTTCTAACAGTGTAGARCTAAAATGGAATCCTTCTWCAGATAATGTAGGTGTAAAAGAATATCAGGTATTACGTGATGGACAAYTRATTCAAACRRTACAAGGWACGACGTTTAYTGATCAAAAYCTAAMAGYTAATAAGGAATATAAATAYGCAGTRAAGGCTGTAGATRCAGCTGGRAATACATCAAATCAAAGTAACATTCTTCTGATAAAAACAAAAGATCAAAATGTATCTTATGAAAAATGGGATCYGAGGAAGGCATATACAAAGGGCGACAAAGTAGAACATCAAGGGAAAGTGTATGAAGCTGTTCAAAATCATCAAGGAAATGGTGACCCAAATTGGATATTCGCTTTGGCATTATGGAAGCCACTAACATAGGGGTCTAATATATATTGAAACTACGCCCAAATGTTGATGGTAATTATGGGGTTTCCCTCATGCCTATTAAGCTAACAATTTGAAGTGCCTCCAAAACGGAAATTACATCTGTTTATAGGTGTCCATGAGAATTGAGCTCATTTTTTTCGTTTTGGGGTAATTTTGAATTTTTAAGTTGATGGATGTGTGGCGTTCCCCCGTCGCTATCAAGCTAAGCTTATGCAAAGTCAATTTTAGGCGAGATTRTTTCTTTTTTCTAAAGRGCAAGTGTAGGTGATTGAAAGATTTGCATACGAAATAAACCCTAACGGGTTTCACTTTTTTGAATTAAGCGGCTTAATTATCAGACATGGTACAATTGTAAACAACACCTAATATATCAAAGATCGTTTTTTCTCATATCGATGAGATTTCCGCCCGTTTTGCAGTAAGAGATTGAATAGGCGAAGTAACACCTTTGATAGCTCTCGGGTGTTTTTTCTTACGATTAGTCAACTGTTTTTTAGAGTTATAATTGATTAAATGTCAGAGATTTTAAGCCAATTAGAATGCAAACCAAATACCCCTAATATGTGTCCATTTTTTACTAGGGTGAAGATATGGTATGATGGATGAAACTATGGTTTCAGGCGGTTAGCCGATAATCATAGTGCATATTATGTGTAATGAGATAGAAGAGAAGCTTCAATAATTTATTTACACATGCAATGGACGCAACTTTATGACACTTGTTATAAGGTTGCGTTTTTAATTTATCGTAATACTCAACAATRTGATTTTGTCCGTAACGTCGTTGTTTAATCATGTTCTGGATGATGAGGAAAAGGAGCTTCCGCAAATGTTTATTTCCACGTTTATTGATTTTATCTTTAAAAAAGGTTTTACCTGATTGAAAACGGCGTATATCAATACCAGCAAATGCATTGAGTTGCTTGTTATTGTTAAAACGAGTAATATCTCCTCTTTCAGCCATCAAGCGTACGGCAGTATTCGGTCCAATCCCAGGAAGACTGCGAATGATATTGTATTCTGCACGTTGCTCAGCTACATACACCATCTTGCTAATACAGCTTGCTTTTTGGTGAAGAAGCTCAGTTTTGTATACGGATTCAGGATCCCAAAACACCCACGACCTTCTCTTCACTTCTAATATATAAAAAATAGTAGTGCGAACCAATGCCTTGGTCTGCACTACTAATCTTAGTATGTTTTGTATAGTTTGGAATAGAAGAAGAAAATAGTCTTTAATCATATATATGGCTTTATACTCACTAAGCTCTCGTTTTTTCTTCATGAGGAGCAA
>NZ_JBFTMA010000382.1:0-5155 GCF_056396725.1 Bacillus sp. 05T31 | reverse complement strand
TTTCTAATGCAACGTTGCCGTATGGTGATGGGAATAAAGAGAAATCAGCACCAGCGTAACGTAGTAATTTTCCAAGTAGTAATGGAGAAGAGAAACCGTATAGTTTCGATGATGAATATGCGCCACTTACAGCAGGGTGTGCCATAATAGGAATTGGAATTTCATCGTCTTCTACAAGTGCTTGCAGTACATCTAATCCATAAGAAAATACATTAAATAAAAGAATGTCTGCTCCAGCTACCACCGCACGTTTCGCGTTTTCTTTTAAATCATAAGTTCGACCTGTTAAATTTACTGCGTATAAAGTTTTATGCCCGTAAGTTTCGTATACAGATTGTAAAACTTCTTTCCCAGATTCAATTCTTTTTATAAGTGGTGTTAATGAGTTTTCGAATAAAATTTCATCATCTTTTACAATATCTACGCCTCCAATTGCCTGATCGCGTAGTTGAGTTTTTAAATATCCAATATTCCGTCCTATCATCCCTTTGAAAATACTCATTAGAAGAGGTCGATCTTGAACTTGTAAAAGGTTTCGGATGCCTTTAATTCCAAATTTTGGTCCAGGAAACTGTTTCTTTAATTCGTCTGAGAATGTTAAATCAATTAGTTTAATTTCTCCATCTAACGAAAGTTTTCCAAATGTTGTTGTCAAAATGGCTGGTAAGTCAGGGCTAAAGTTCAGCGATGGATAATGAATTTTAATGAGTCCACGTGATACTTTTTTGCCAAGGTAAGAGTTAATATGTTCTTGTTCRTCTAACGTTTCAATATGAATGACATTGCCTTTATGTTGTTTTAATTGTTCTTGTAATAAGTGTGGTAAATGAGTCCATGAACCAATTGTTAAACCGATTGCAATTTGTTCTGCTTTCTTTTCTAAGTTGTGAGAATCATCGTGGATTAAATATGTCGCTATAATTCCGCTCATTGTTATAMCCTCCTAGTTAAATAAAAAAACCTCTCAGCTAAGGAGAGGTTTTTTTACAACCAGCTCCTTATCTGTCAGCGTAACGCTGCGAGAATTAGCACCGTGTCTACAATTGTAGATCGGTTGCCGGGTTTCGTCGGGCTCGTCCCTCCACCTGCTCTTGATAAGAAGTATTTAGAAATGTTTAAATTTTTAAGATAACTGAATTTTGTCAGATATTTTTTATGTTGTCAATGACTTTTTGAAAAAATTTAATTTATCAATTCGATTAATTGCTTCTCGTAATCTATCTTCTGTATGCAAGAGACCAACACGGACATACCCTTCACCGTGCTCACCAAATCCAACACCAGGAGCAACTGCAACGTGTGCTTTTTCTAGTAAAATGTCAGAAAATTGCTCAGATGTATATCCTTTTGGAACAGGAAGCCATGCAAAGAATGATCCTGTTGGAATATCTACATTCCAACCAATTGAGTGACAAGCTGTAATAAGAACATTTCTTCGAGATTCGTAACTATTTACAAGGTCTATTACACAAGACTGTGAACTTAATAACGCTTCGCGGGCAGCATCTTGAACTGCACCRAAAATACTAACATACATATGATCTTGCAATARGTTAATTGTTTCGATGACACTTTCATTCCCTACTGCAAAAGCAATACGCCAKCCAGCCATATTRAAAGTTTTTGATAAAGTGTAAATTTCAATTCCTGTATCTTTAGCACCGTCTGCTTGTAAGAAACTAACTGGTTTTTGACCATCAAATCCAATAGCACCGTAAGCAAAATCATGAACAACTARTATATTATGTTTATTAGCAAAATGAATKGTTKCATCAAAGAAATCKTTTGATGCCGTAGCACCGGTAGGRTTATTWGGATAGTTTAAAAACATTAATTTTGTCTGTTCCGCAATAGAGTCATCAATTTTTGTATAATCCGGTAAAAAATTATTTTCTGCAATAAGCGGCATTGTTTCAAAGTGTGCTTTTGCTAAAGCAACTCCTGATAAATAATCTGGATAGCCTGGATCTGGAACGAGAATGGTATCACCAGGGTTTGTAAAACAAATCGGTAAYTCTACTAATCCAGCCTTTCCGCCAAACAAAATAGCAACTTCAGTTTTGGGATTTAATTCTACGCCGTATTCACGTTTATAGAATGTTGCCACAGCTTCTTTTAAGCTTTCGTGTCCACGAAATGGCGGATATTTATGATGAATAGTCTTTTCGGCAGCGTCTTGTAAAGCTTTTACGATATGCTGCGGTGTTGGTTGATCTGGATTACCTTGACCTAGATTAATAACATCGTGACCAGCTGCAACGACTTTGTTAACTTTTGCAACAAGTGAAGCAAAAAATTGTGTTGGCAATGATGTTACTATCTCAGAAGGTTGAAATAATTTCATACTTTCCACCTCTTTTGAAAGTTGTTACAATTCTAGTGACAAATGATATAATCTTTCCAGTATTTTGTAAAGGGAAAATTAAGAATGGAGCTGACAAAATGAAAATCGCATGTATTCAAATGGATATTACTTTTGGAGATGTGAAAACCAATATTGAAAGTGCACAAAATAAAATAAACGAAGCAATGAAGGGGAAACCAGATGTTATTGTCTTACCAGAGCTATGGACAACAGGTTATGATTTAACGAGACTTTCAGAAATTGCAGATCAGGATGGAATAGAAACGAAAGAAAAGTTGAAAGAATGGTCGAAGCAATATGGTGTACATATTGTTGGTGGTTCCATAGCAAAGCAAACAGAGCAAGGGGTTACAAACACAATGTATGTTGTAAACAATGAAGGGAATCTAGTCAATGAATATAGTAAAGTACATTTATTTCAGCTGATGGATGAACATAAATATTTAGTTGCTGGTAATGAGACAGGTGAATTTAAGTTAGATGATGTAGAGTGTGCTGGCACAATTTGTTATGATATTCGTTTTCCAGAGTGGATGCGCGTTCATACTGCTAAAGGGGCAAAAGTTTTATTCGTTGTAGCAGAATGGCCATTAGTTCGTTTAGCACATTGGCGYTTGCTATTRCAAGCAAGAGCAGTTGAAAATCAGTGTTATGTTGTGGCATGTAATAGGTCAGGAAAGGATCCGAATAATGAGTTTGCAGGTCATTCTCTAATTGTAGATCCTTGGGGTGAAGTTGTGGTAGAGGCAAATGAAGAGGAATCCATTTTATTTGGAGAACTTATATTCGAGAAGATTAAAGAGGTACGTAGAGGAATTCCAGTTTTTGCAGATCGCCGTCCAGAATTATACAAATAAAATGTTGACAAGTGATTTTTATTCTTGGTATAGTCTTCAACATAAAGTTAAAAATTCTAAAAAATTATATAACTCTTATCAAGAGCAGGTGGAGGGATTTGGCCCGATGAAGCCCAGCAACCGACCGTAATACCATTGTGAAATGGGGCGTTTATGACGCCAAAAGGCACGGTGCTAATTCCAGCAGAAAGTAAACTTTCTGGCAGATAAGAGGGGAGAAGATAAACTTCAAACCTCTTTCTTTGTGGAAAGGGTTTTTTCTATTTTAGAAAAACCTCTGAATGAAAAGGAGGAGAAGACGATGGGATATTATTCATTAACTGAAACAACAGCTATACAATATGCGAAAGAACACGGTTATTTTGAAAAGAAAGCAAATGTAGTTTGTCATGAAATTGGAGATGGAAATTTAAATTACGTGTTCAAATTAGATGATGGAGAGAAGTCTATTATAATAAAACAAGCACTGCCATATGCGAAAGTAGTTGGTGAGAGCTGGCCACTGTCTATAAAAAGAGCGACGATTGAAAGTAAAGCATTACAAATTTTTGCGAAGTATGTGCCAGATTATGTTCCGGTAGTGTACAGTCATGATGAAGAGTTAGCAGTTACAGTAATAGATTTGGACATTATGATACGAATGATTATGAGTCAGATTTACAGTCAGTGATTGATGAACTTTGGAGTGACAAAACTTTAAAACTAAAAGTAGCACAATATAAATATAAGTTTTTAACGAGAAAAGAAGCGCTTATTCATGGTGATTTACATACTGGTAGTATTTTTTCATCACCTTCTGAAACGAAAGTGATCGATCCAGAATTTGCAACGTACGGTCCATTTGGATTTGATATCGGTCAATTTATTGCAAATCTATTATTAAATGCTTTATCTAGAGAAGAAGAAAAGAGAAGTGTACTATTTTTCCATATAGAAAAGACATGGAGTTATTTTGTAGAAAACTTTACGAAGTTATGGATTGGAGAAGGTGTAGAAGCATATACGAAAGAAAAACAATGGTTACCAATTATTTTGCAAAATATCTTTACTGATGCCGTCGGATTTGCCGGATGTGAACTGATTCGTAGAACAATTGGCTTAGCTCATGTAGCGGATTTAGATGGGATAGCAAATAAAGAAAATAGAATTCAAGCTAAAAAACAAGCGTTATCCTTAGGTAGAGAACTAATAAAATATGAAGCCAAGKGTGCTGATATTCAACTGTTTCGAACATTATTTCAACAGACAGTTGGAGGCGTAAAAGCATGAGTACAATTATTACTATTCCGAGATCTGTAAGTTGGAAAGGCGATGCAATTGCAGTATTAAATCAAACAAAGTTGCCGCATGTCACTGAATACAAAACATTAACGAATATTGAAGATGTATGGAAAAGTATCATTATGTTAGAAGTACGAGGAGCGCCTRCAATTGGAATTGTAGCTGCGTTTGGTTTGGCGCTTGCGGCAAAGAAATACGATGCTATAAATATCTATGAGTTTCARAAGAAGTTTAATAGAGATTGTAACTATTTAGGAACATCACGCCCGACAGCAGTCAATTTATTTTGGGCAATCGATCGTATGAGAGAATCTATTCGAGAGATTACTACAATAAAAGAAGCTCAAAAAATATTAGAAGAAGAAGCGCTTCATATTCAGCAAGAGGATGAAATGGTGTGCCGAAGTATTGGAGAACATGCTTTAACATGTTTTAAAGACGGTGATAAAATTTTAACAATTTGTAACGCTGGAAGTATTGCAACTGCTAGATATGGAACAGCATTAGCCCCATTTTATATTGGGAAAGAGAAGGGTGTGCGTTTACATGCGTATGCGTGTGAAACGAGGCCGGTTTTACAAGGTGGCCGTTTAACGACATGGGAATTGAAACAAGCAGACATTGATGTAACGCTTATTACGGATAATACTGC
>NZ_JBFTMA010000381.1:0-4089 GCF_056396725.1 Bacillus sp. 05T31 | reverse complement strand
CACATGCTTCATATGTTGGCCAATTATATTCTGGAATTTCATACTTACGACTTTCATATACTTGGAAAGCATGGCCAGCTTCATGTGTTAATACATCAATGTCCCCAGACGTTCCATTAAAGTTTGAGAAGATGAATGGCGCTTTATAATTCTCGATATATGTACAATATCCACCGCCAGCTTTTCCTTTTTTCGCAACTAAATCTAATAAATCATTATCGAGCATGAAATTAAAAAACTCATCTGTTTCAGCTGATAATTCTTTATACATCGTTTTCCCATGATTAATAATCCAATCTGCATCGCCTTTTGGAGTTGGATTACCTGTAGCAAACTCAAAGTTTTCATCATAATAAGCGAGCTTTTCTACACCAATGCGTGCTTTTTGTCTATTTCTTAACTCGGTTGCAACTGGAACGATATAATCTARTACTTGCTGACGATAGTTCGCTACCATTTCAGCATTATAATCTGTACGATACATTCTTGCATATCCTAATTCAACAAAGTTTTTAAAACCAAGTGTTTTTGCGATTTTCGTTCTCACTTTAACAAGATCATCATAAATACGATCTAACTCTTCCTCGTTCTCAGCTAAAAATCCGTAGTATGCTTCACTTGCTGCTTTACGTTCACTTCTTTCTTTTCCTTGCATAAACGGAATAAGTTGCGATAACGTTCTTTCTTCTCCTGCAAAGTCAATCTTTGCAGATGCTAATAACTGTGTATATTGTGAAGACAATTTATTCTCTAATTGTAAATCTTTCACTACTTCATCTGAATATGTTTTTAAATCACATTCAGCTAGAGCAAATAATTGCTTTCCATAATACGCTTCTAATTCTTCGCGGAATGGAGAATGAATTAACGCATTATAATACTTTGTACCATACCCTTGTACAACTGGAGAGAATTCATCAAAGAAATCCTGCTCATCCTTATAAAAGGCATCTGTCGTATCAACAGAATGACGAATGTAACAAAGGTTCCCCATTGTACCAAAGTCATTACGAATTTCGTTAATTGAATTGATAACTTGTTTTTGTTCTTCTACAGTTTTTGCGTTATCAAACTTCTCTAAAGCAACAGTAAATTTCCCTTTTAATTCTTCAATATTTGGCCGTTTATATTCATAGTCTTTAAATGACATGAACGAGCCCCCTCTCCATTATATGCATCATTATTATAATTCAATTCTTACTTACAAATCTCCTCTTATTCTTCAGCAAAATGCGGTAGATGATGTCATAACTACATGCACACAAAAAAGCCTTGGATTTCTTTATCCAAAGCTCCTTTGGAACATATCATYATTTTTCATACTTTCCAATTTTTTTCAATAGCTCGAGTAATTCATCCTTCTCATCCTTCGTTAACATTTCAAAAGACTGATATATAACTTGCTCATGACCTGGAAAAATAGAAGCAATAAAGCTCTCTCCAGACTCCGTTAATTGTGCATAAATAACACGCCTGTCATTTGGACATGGAATTCGTTTTACAAGCCCTTTTTTCTCTAGCTTATCTACAACGTATGTAATGCTGCCACTAGCTATTAAAATACGCTCACCGATTTGCTGAAGTGGTTGGCCTCCTTTATGATATAGTAATTCTAATACAGCAAACTCAGTTGGATTTAATCCGTTACTTTGTATGGATTTATTTGTAGTATCCATAACAGAACGATGTACACGGGATAATGCAATAAATACTTTTAAAGATTGAGAAATGTCTTCTCGCTCATTATTTGATGTCATACCATTTCAACCCTTCACTTAAATTCTCCGCAACAAAAAGAAAAACAACGTAGCACCTCATTACAACTTCCGAATGAATATTCACTCATTCCTTTTCCTTTCCCTGATGTAATGCAAATGATTCTTGAATAAAAACATGACAATTTTAACATAGTTTATATATAATGATAATAAAAAAAGAAGGAGTACCAAATTTGAAAGTCAAATTACAAAGCATAGTTTTTTACATACTGCTTGTTATACTGCCAACGATAGGGATTGGTGCCACATTTTTTTCATATCACACTTATCAAATGAAACAGGCAAACAAACTATCTGCTCACACTGTTCTCTTTTTATATAGAGACTATTTAGACCATCACCTTGGTGAAGCTATATCTGCCTTAGAAATGCTCGCAAAAGTCGTAGGGACCGAAACTGGAAACATCAATGGGATTAAACAGATTGTACATGATACCGATGGAAATGATGAACGTTTTTCCGGTCTATATTACGCTACGACAGATGGGATGATTACACTCGCATCCCAAGGCGATTCGCCGCCTATTGACGTTTCTGACCGCCAATACATCCAAGATGTATTGCAATCTAAGAAAACAACTGTATCATCAGTTATTACAGATCGCGTTCTTGGACATCAAGCTATTATGATTGCGTCTCCAATATTTAATAGACAAAAGGAACTCTCAGGCTTATTATTAGCAAGTTTACGCTTTGACTACATTTCAGCCTCTTTAAATGCTATTAAACCACAATATCATTTCGAAGTRACTGATAAACATGATGTAGTTTTTCTAACCGATGATAATAACGAAACAAGCGATGGGCATTCTAACATGCTTACTACCCCACTCCAAAGATTAAATTGGAAAGTCTCTGTTTCTCCGTTACCTATTCATCAACAAACTTTATACCAGTTAGTTTCAATAGAGTGTATAGCTACTTTATTTTTAATGTCTATTTTATTTTTACTTGCTCAATATATGTTATTAAAACGTCAAACAAAACTAGAAAGACAACAAAATGAACTACAAAAAATTGAATTGGTTGGAACTTTTGCAGCTAGTACAGCTCATGAAATCCGTAACCCTCTTACTGGAATTAAAGGACTCGTTGCTCTGTTAAAAGAGAAATATAAAGATGAACAGGATCAGTTCTACTTTTCTGTAATCGAACAAGAAATAGAGCGGATTAATGAAATTGTAAGCGAATTTCTTATTCTTGGAAAACCAACTGCCATCATTGAACAAACATATGATGTAAGAACGATTCTTAATGAGGTAGCATTAATTATCCAATCTGAAGCGAATCTACATAACATTGTATTTCATTTACATTTGCCAGACCACCCTGTTCATATACGTTGCTCAAAAGACCATATGAAACAAGTGGTTTTAAACATTACAAAAAATGCAATTGAAGCCATGGCTTCTGGTGATACATTAACCATTGTAGTAACAAACAACGAAAAACACGCACACTTGCAAATTATTGATACTGGAAAAGGGATTCCTAAACATATTCAAAAACACCTCTTTCATCCGTTCTTTACTAATAAAGATACTGGAACAGGTCTTGGGCTTGTTATATGTAAACGAATTGTAGAGATGTACAATGGGCATATTTTTATTGATAGTAAAGAAAACAAAGGAACGACAGTTCATATAGAGATTCCATTACACATAGTATAATTATCCTTATCCTAAAAGGGTAATTATACTTATTTCATAAAACCAGCTACAAACATTCTCCAAAAATTGTTTGATTTCCCTTCATACCCAATTTGAAAAATAGGAACCTTTATAATTGAAAACCATTTCGGTGTTTGTTTTTCTTTGTAACGCTGATACTGTACGATAAGCTTGTCCAATTCTTGACTAACTTGAATTGTCTCCATACTATTTAACCCACTTGTTAATCCTAAATGAATCATTTCTTCACGTTTCATATGAATATCATGCGAAAGCTTTTCTAATGTGTACTTCCTTTTTACAGTAAACATCCATATCCCCCTTATTTTTCTTCMATACTCTCAACGCCTCTTCTACTTTAGCCCTTTAAACACTTAATTTTATTTAAAATTGAAGAATCAGAAAATTTAACATTTTTCCCCTGTAATTTACAAATCTTTACCCTCACTTTGAGAATTATTACAAATTATTCTATCTTTGTAAATACATTCGCAATAATAGACATTTTTTTCATCTTCTTTTTTGTAAATACTCAGTAAACAGTGGATTCTCTATTTTCAATGTACTTTTCTTCGACATTTTTTGTTTAATTTATGTAAAAACGCAAAACATAATGATGATTGATAAAGTGAACTTTAATC
>NZ_JBFTMA010000380.1:0-4089 GCF_056396725.1 Bacillus sp. 05T31 | reverse complement strand
CTCTTCTATCTCGCCATGAATAATTCCGCTCGTATAAGCATCTCCAGCACCTATTCTATCATATACAGAAAACGTAAGTGTTTTGGCAAAAGTGAACGTYCCATCTTTACATATGAATCCGCGAAGTGAGTGTGTATTATCGCTATTAATAAAGCGATGCGTTCCAGCAATTGTAGCGATATTATATATTTCAGCGACTTTTGGAATAAGATCAACAAGCTGTGCTTCTCGCTCTGTCTCTTCCGTTTTCATTCCGAGAACAAACATCGCATCTTTTTCATTCATCATTACAATATCGGCAAAGCCTAGCATTTCTTCATAATGAGGTTTCGCCTGTTCATACCCATCTTCTCCCCAAAGCGATGGACGATAGTTGCAATCGAAAACGACAGTGCCTCCATTTTCTTTAACTGCCTTCGCCAAAGATTTCATATGATGGCGCACAGTATCATTCATCGCAAGGGTAATCCCGCAAAAATGAACGATATCAATTTCTTTTGCGATTTCTTCAAATTGGTACATCTCTTCACATGCCGTATTGAAACTACTTTCTAATCGGTTCGAATATGTAACGCGGCTTGCGCGTGCTCCAAATCCATTTTCTAAAAAGTACATACCAACATATTTACCGCCTCTTGAAACAAACGGTGCCTGAATGCCTAACTTTTGAATATGTGATACCGCAGCATCCCCAACAGAGTTTTCCGGTAAAGTTGAAATAAGAAAACCTTCATGCCCTAGATGAGAAAGTGCTGCTGCAACGTTCACACCTGTACCAGAAAATGAGTAATTTAAGGAGTTTGCTTGCGATAGCAATTCATACCCTGGCACTTGCAGGCGCATCATAACTTCACCGAATGCTGCAATTTTCTTACGCATATTGATCAACTAACTTCTTCACGACCGCTAGTAATTCACGAACATCTTCTGTTTTCGTATTGCCAGTTTCTTTATCAATAATAGAAGAGTACACGTGCGGGATAACTTGCTCTACGTTTGCTTCTAATGCAATACGTACAATTGTTTCAAAGTTTTCTTTATCAATTCCGCCTGTTGGCTCTAATGCAAATCCTTCTTCCGCACATGCTTTCGCAACAGCGCGATATTCTTCTTCATGCGCTAAACCTTTCATTGGGAAGTATTTCAATGAATTCCCGCCCATATCACGTACAAGTGCGATTGCTGTTTTAATTGGAACGATTGCTTTTTCTTCCCCAGCCGCACTAACTTGGCCAGTAGAAATATTTACGTAACCTACTTTTCCTGTTGGTGATACTAAACTATTAATCCAGCTATCTTTGCCGCCAAGATTTGCGCGCGTCGCTCCTACTGAAGGGAACACTTGGTTAATATGACTACCAGGATAATGCTTCGCAATTTCAGCTACAACTGCCGCTTGGCGATTATCTCCTGCTCCTAGTCCGATTGATACAGCGTCATCAATTTCTTTTCCGTATGCTTTCATCGCTGTAACTGCTTCTTCTACTGTTGGATAATCTTTTGATAACACTCCGACTACTACATGACCTTCTGCGGCTTCAAAAATATCTTTCGCATTTCGGGTATTGTTCGCTAATACATTTAATGCTACGCGGCCTTTATAAAAACGTTTTTGAATGTTTGTCATTTTAGTTTCCCCCTACAATTTCTCTCATTTTTTCTTCAATTACATGTATGTCATCACCTTGAAGTGGACGTGGATCGATATCAAAGAATCCTTGTCTTACTCCGTAATCACGTGTGTAAATTGCGATTTCCCCTTCGCGTAACGCGGTCACAACATCTTTTGCAGTTTTATTTAATTCGTTCTCGTTAATATGAATACGCGCTCTAAAAATTGCTCTTCCAGCTTCATCTTGAACGATTTTTACATTTACACCGTTTAACTCTTTCAGCGGCATAAGTACTTGTAACAACTCTTTTTCTTGTTCACTCTTATCTTCTTTTACTCCGTACTCATCAAGCGCTTGAAGTAAACCGAAAGTTGTTTCTTTCCCAACTTTCATACTTCTACCGCTGCAATGTAATTGCACTTTTAGCCATTCAATATATTTTCGTTTACCGCCGACAATACCAGAAGTAGGTCCTTCAATYGCCTTTGAACCGCTATAAATGGCTAGGTCTGAATACTTCACGTATTTTTGAATRTCTTCTTCAGCTGCCGCATCAACGATAAGTGGTACATTATTTCGCTGTGCTACTTCCCACGCTTCTTCAACAGAAATCATATTTTTTTGCACTGCATGATGCGATTTCACATAAAGAATAGCTGCTGTATTTTCGCCAATTGCATCTTCAATATGCTCTGCTTTCCCTTCATTTGCGTAACCCACTTCAACGAGCTTACCGCCGCCTAAATAAATCATTGTTTCAACAGGAGCACCGTATTGAACGTTATGACCTTTTAACATAATCACTTCGTTTTTCGCGATTACTTCTTGATGAAGTCTTTCACTTTTACGGCGATTTCCTTCTGTAACGATACCAGCGATAGAAAGCGCAATTCCACTCGATGCTGAATTTACAACAACTGCTGCCTCTGAATCTAGAATTCTCGCAATATGGTCTCCCGCTTTATCTACTAAATCAGCAATTTCTACATAATTTTGTCCACCATGTTTCATCGCATCCATAACTGTATCTGTAGGAGCGGATACACCTAAAATACTCATTCTACCGCTCGCATTAATAACTCTTTTTAATCCGTACTTAGCATTCAATGAATGACCCATTGATTACAACCCCTTTCGTATCAATTCTTATTTCAGCAATGCGCTGATCCCCTTCTGAATCAATTAACGTAATCGGTTCATCTTTCACCGTAAATAAAGTTAAGTTTGCAATATCGCCTTCTTGAATACGACCAAGCTCTGGTTTTTTCAGCCACTCTGCCGCATTTTTCGTAACTGCATCAATTACTTCTTCTAGCGGATAACCTAAGTAAAGGAATTTCGAAAGAACGTTAGCCATACTGTAAACTGGACCGTGTATACGATTCTTCCGGTAAATATCTGTACTAATCGTATTAAGGRCAATGCCGTRACGCTTCGCTGCCTCTGCTACTTTAAAAGAAAAACTAGCATTACCATGCCCAACATCTAAATGAACRCCGCGTTTCACTGCATCTAATAACACAGATATCGGTTTTCCTTCTTCATCAAATAAATTATTTTCTTTCCCGTTTAAGTAATGTGTAATGACATCATCTTTTTCTAAAAGAGGTACAACTTCCTCTATACGCGGAGGAGCTGAACCGATATGTACCATAATCGGTAATGATGTTTCACGAGATAAAGAACGCGCTACGTGCAGCGGTTCAATTCCGCTATCACAAACGACACTTTTACTCATTCTCGCTTTTAATCCAACGATTACATCTTTATACTTTTCTACTGCATCTATTACTTTCTCTTTATCTATCCATTCCATATTGGATAATTCATCAATTCGTTTCAAACCGATGCGAGAAATATTTAAAAAGGCAAATAAATTCGTTTTTGCCTGTTCTCTACTTTGTACTAAATCTGCGATACGATCAGCTCCGCAGCTTCCCGCATCAACAATTGTCGTTACCCCTTGCTTAACGCCAATTTCATCTACCTCATCGCCATACGGATCAAACTCTGGAAAAGCATGAACGTGCAAATCAATCCATCCACTCGATACGTAAGTACCTGAGTAATCAAGAACCTTTCCACCCTCGCCAGCACCAGCTTTCATCACCTGTGCGATTTTATTATTTTCAACTACAATGTCAATCTCTTCCCCGTTCACACGCTTCACATTACGTAGCACGAATCGTTCTGTCATTGTATTTCCACCCTTTTCTATAAGAAGCCATAAGAATGCGCTTACATTAAAGTTTCATTTTATATCTTTTTCACATATTTAGAGTAACATAAAAAAAGGAAGAAGTAAATATAACGTTATAATGTTTAGTTGTACATTTCTTCCTTCACTAATTTATATTACGAATGTAAAAATCAAGAAGAAAAAATTCAATTAATATGAATAAAATATAGATTTGACTAAAAAATCCCCTCCATAAAAATTTGGAGGAGATTTTAGGTATATACATTACTTATAAAC
>NZ_JBFTMA010000379.1:0-4096 GCF_056396725.1 Bacillus sp. 05T31 | reverse complement strand
ATTTAAGTCAGTTCAAAGGTAAGAAAGTGAAATTAACATTTGATTACATTACGGATGGTGGTTTAGCGTTAAACGGATTCGCTCTTGATAATGCGTCATTAACAGTAGAYGGTCAAGTTGCATTCTCWGATGATGCAGAAGGTACAYCACAATTTAAATTARATGGTTTYGTTGTATCTAACGGAACAGAGAAGAAAAAACATAACTACTATGTTGAGTGGAGAAACTATGCGGGTTCAGATAACGCATTGAAATTTGCTCGCGGTCCAGTATATAACACTGGTATGGTTGTATGGTATGCGGATTCAGCTTACACAGATAACTGGGTTGGCATACATCCAGGACATGGTTTCCTTGGTGTAGTTGACTCTCATCCAGAAGCAATTGCAGGAACTTTAAATGGCAAACCAACATTTAAAAGCAGTACRCGATTCCAAATYGCTGATKCGGCGTTCTCATTCGAYAAAACGCCAGCTTGGAAAGTTGTATCTCCAACGCGTGGAACATTCGTATACGATGGATTACCAGGGGTACCGAAGTTCGATGACTCTAAAAAGTATATTAATGAGCAGATTCCAGATGCAGGACGTATTTTACCGAAGCTTGGCCTGAAGTTTGAAGTAGTAGGACAAGCTGATGATAATTCTGCAGGTGCTGTTCGTTTATACCGTTAATACAGTAAAACTACCGGGAGATTTTCTTTCGGTAGTTTTTTGTGAGCAATGAATTTTATATAAAGGGAAAAGTTATATATAATGTAACTTTAAGAATAGAAATTTGTTACATATGAAGTCTATATAAATAATGAAAGAATTGGATAAAAATAGTGGGAGAAGGTGAGTGCATGAGTATTTCCTCTATTGTAAATAAACAAAAGGAATATTTTTACAAAGGACATACGAGAAGTCTAGAGACGAGAAAGAATAATTTGAAGAAGCTTTATGAAGGAATTCAGCGTTTTGAAGGTGAGATTTTTCAAGCGTTGAAATTAGATTTGAATAAATCAGTTCACGAATCATTTACAACAGAAATTGGATATGTACTAAAAGAGATTTCTTTTCAAATGAAGCATATTTCATCTTGGAGTAAAYCAAAGCGTGTTCGCACAGCTCTTACTCATTTTGGATCGAAGGGGAAAGTGGTGCCAGAACCGTATGGTGTGACGCTTATTATCGCACCGTGGAACTATCCGTTTCAATTAGCAATTGCACCACTCGTAGGAGCATTGGCAGCTGGCAATACAGTCGTTTTAAAGCCGTCAGAGTTAACGCCAAACGTTTCAAAAGTGCTTACGAGAATGTTAGGTGAATTATTCCCAGAAGAGCTTGTATCGGTAGTAGAAGGCGGCGCTCAGGAAAGYACTGCACTTTTAAAGGAACCGYTTGACTATATTTTCTTTACAGGTAGTGTTGGTGTTGGAAAAGTTGTGATGGAAGCAGCGGCGAAAAAATTAACGCCTCTTACGTTAGAGCTTGGCGGGAAAAGCCCATGTATTGTACATAAAGATGCAAAGCTAGATGTAACCGCAAGACGTATCGTTTGGGGGAAGTTTTTGAATGCTGGGCAGACGTGTGTAGCGCCTGATTATATGTACGTTCATTCTTCAGTGAAAGAGCAGTTAATCGAGGCATTACGACATGAAATCGCAGAGCAATATGGAAAAGATGCTTTGCAAAATGACAATTATGTACGAATTGTGAGTGAGCGTCATTTTGAACGCTTATGTACATTTTTGCAAGATGGTAAACCTGTGATTGGCGGGAATTATACGAAAGAAACATTACACATCGAGCCGACAGTATTAACGAATGTTACATGGCAAAGTGCTGTTATGGAAGATGAAATTTTTGGGCCGATTTTACCAATTATAGAATATGATAAAATAGAAGAGGTAATTGAAACGATTCAGCACCATCCAAAGCCGTTAGCACTATATGTATTTTCTGAAGATAGAAAAGTGCAAGAGAAAGTGACGAGTAATATTTCATATGGCGGAGGATGTATAAATGATGTCGTATATCATCTTGCAACGCCATATTTACCTTTTGGGGGCGTTGGAAGYAGTGGATTAGGCAGCTATCATGGTGAACAAAGTTTTCGGACTTTTTCCCATTATAAAAGCATTTTGTCCCAATCTACAGCATTCGACATGAAAATTCGTTACTCTTCTACAAAAAGTGCTTTAAAATTCATACGAAAGTTGTTAAAATGATGATGGTGTTTATCAGTAGGCGTAGCCGTATGATAAAAACCCCTTCGCAACTGAAGGGGTTTTTCTGTTCGACATATGTATTATGCGAAAATGAATCAAACATACTACATAAAGAATAGAAGAGAACGCTGCTAAACAACCATTTTTGTTTGGATCGAAACAAAAAAATAGTCTATAGAACATAAATATTTATTCATGAATATAAAAATTAAAATTTAAGGTAGATAGGACGGGAAAATGAAAAAGATTATTAAAGTTGAAGCAGTAGAAAAACATTTTGGAAATCAAGTGATTATCCCCCCTCTTTCTTTAGATATTAAAGAAGGAGAATTTTTAACAATTTTAGGACCGAGTGGTTGCGGGAAAACGACTTTACTTCGTATGATCGCAGGATTTGAAACCCCAACTAAAGGGAATCTTTTATTAGATGATGAAAAGATTAACGATTTGCCGCCATACAAGCGTCATATGAATTTAGTGTTCCAACATTACGCACTATTCCCACATATGAATGTTGAAAAAAATATTTGTTTCGGTATGAAAATGCAAAAAGTATCAGCAGCAGAACAGAAAGAACGTGCGGAAGAGGCAATGCGTTTAACGCAGTTACTTGAGTTCCGTAATCGTAAACCTTCGAAGCTTTCTGGTGGACAGCAGCAGCGTGTAGCAATTGCAAGAGCAATTGTAAACAACCCACGTGTATTACTATTAGATGAGCCACTTGGAGCGCTTGACTTTAAGTTAAGAAAAGATTTGCAACGTGAATTGAAAAACTTACAACGTAATTTAGGAATTACATTCATATATGTAACGCACGATCAAGAAGAAGCGATGAGTATGAGTGATCGTATTGTCGTTATGAATAAAGGGCATATCGAACAAGTTGGCACGCCTAAAGAAATTTACAATAAGCCGAAAACATTGTTTGTTGCGACGTTCATCGGTGAAAATAATATCGTGAAAAATGGGGAAAACTACGTAGCAGTTCGCCCTGAAAATGTAAAAGTTCGCTCGGTTGAAGAGCCAATTTTAAAAGAATACCATCTTGGACATATTGAAGATATTGAATTTGTTGGAAATATGGAAAAGCTATATGTACGTGAGGAGAAAACAGCGGAATTACTAATGGCATATCAAACTGCTGAAGAAGCAACGCAGTGGAGCATTGGAGATAATGTATATGTAGGCTGGGAGCAAGAGGACGAGGTGACCTTAAATTGAAGAAAGGGAAATTACTCGCATTACCTACAGTCGTATGGCTGTTACTCTTCTTCCTAATTCCACTTCTGTTCGTATTAGCATTTGCCTTCATGCAGCGTGGAGCATACGGGACAGTGGAAATGAAATTTACATTAGATAACATAGCACGTGTGTTTGATCCATTATATATGGGGACGTTATGGGAAACAGTGAAGATAGCTGTTATTACGACAGTACTATGTTTATTAATCGGTTATCCATTCGCCTATACAATTACAATTGTTGATCGTAAATATCGTTCTATCCTTCTATTATTGGCAACGATTCCGTTCTGGATTAACTTTCTTGTTCGTTCATACGCATGGATTGTTATTTTACGTTCACAAGGWCTTGTAAACACATTGCTATTGAAACTAGGTATTATTAGTGAACCTTTAAATCTGCTATATAATACGCCTTCTGTAATACTCGGAATGGTATATTCTTTATTACCATTTATGATTTTACCAGTGTATGCAGCAATTGAGCAGCTTGATAAGCGTAAGCTAGAGGCGGCTTATGATTTAGGAGCAACACCAGTAAAGGCATTTTGGAATGTAACAGTACCGATGACGATGTCAGGGATTACAACTGGTTCTATTTTAGTATTCGTTTCTTCTATCGGAATGTTTGTTGTATCAGACG
>NZ_JBFTMA010000378.1:0-4104 GCF_056396725.1 Bacillus sp. 05T31 | reverse complement strand
AGTAAAGTAATCTTATGAAATATTTACCTTACAAAGTATTTGTGGCCACATTATATATATGTATGCCCTGCGAAAAATGTTATGACACTTTTTCTTATCCTTTTTCTTTCATACTTTGCAAGTTGTCTCACTATGATTAAATTCACCTTCAATTTCTACTTGAATGGTGACATGTTCTACATGAAATTTCCCCTTTAATACATCCGTTGCTTCTTTCAATACGCTTTGCGTTTCATTACCTTCGATAATAAGATGGCAAGTTAATACTTGAAAATCTGATGTTACAGACCATATATGTAAATCATGAACTTCTTTTACAATAGTAATATTTAATAATGTATTTTTCACCTCTTCAGCATCTATGTGCTGCGGTGCACCTTCCATTAATATATGAACTGTATCACGTGTTACACGCCATCCACTTATAATGACTAAAATAGACACAAGAATACTAGCAACCGCATCTGCRGYAKTCCAWCCAAAAAATTTAATAAGYARYGCWGCAATAATYGCTCCRACTGAACCTAATAAATCGCCTAGTACRTGYAARAAMGCACTTCTTAARTTYAAATTACCTTTCACATCTCCRCTTCTCATTAATATCCAAGCTGATAMAATATTAATAAGTAAACCAAGCACAGCAATAATGAGCATTCCATTACTAGCAATCTCAACTGGTTCTTTAAATCGGCGAATTGCTTCAATAAAAATGTATATAGAAATGACAATAAGTACGACACCATTACATAATGCCGCTAACATTTCGACTCGCTTATACCCGTATGTTTTCGCGGCCGTTGCCGTTTTTTCCCCAAGCTTGAACGCCAGTAAACTTAAAGCTAAGGATACTGCATCACTTAACATATGCCCTGCGTCAGACAATAGTGCTAAGCTATTTGTTACAAATCCGCCAATAACTTCAGCAATCATAAAGCTTGTTGTTAATAAGAAGGCAATTAATAACGCTTTTTTATTTTTTGAATGACCGTGATCATGTGAGTGTCCCATACAAATGCTCCTTTAAGTGCAATATCTGYATGTTAGTATGAAACACATTCCCTATCTTTATCCCCCATTAACGCCCGATAGTGAATGCTACTAATCCGTAGAAGATGAACAATACCCCACTGATTAAAGTTTCACTTTATCCCGCTTMCTCTGTATACAAACTTCGCTACTTTTCAAACAAGTCCTTTTTCTCAACTAAAAACAAGACTACTTCTTTTTTATTTTCATATTGTTTACTAATGAAAGAATTTTTAAGGGGGTTACAAACTTGAAACGACTATTTCTCTGCATGGAGCGTGAACTTGTTGTAGTAAAAGAACAATATGGTAACTATGAAACCACATATCATTTACAAAATATGCAACCTACCTGTATTGTGGTTGATCCATTTCAAACGAACCGTATATATTGCGGGACATTTGGACGAGGTTTATGGCTAAGTGACGATGGCGGGGATTCATGGAGACCAATTGGAGATTCATATCGTTACTTTGATTTCCCTAAAGAGGATGGTATTTTACACTCTTCTATTACTTCTATAACGATAAGCTCAAATGAACAAGTTAACGGCTACGGCGTCGTTTATATCGGCACAGAACCGAGTGCTTTATTCCGTTCAGAAAATGGTGGTGAAACGTGGACTGAACTTAAAAATATGAAATCATTATTATCTTCCTATACGTGGGCTTTTCCGCCTAGACCTTTTACCCATCACGTACGCTGGATTACAGTTGATCCAAACAATCCAAATACACTCCATGTTTCAATCGAAGCTGGTGCTGTTATTCAAAGTAATGATAAAGGGCATACATGGATTGATAAAAAATTCGGTGCTCCTATCGATGCTCATCAATTACTCATGCACCCTGAAGCCCCAAATCGCCTTTATGCATCATGTGGTGACGGATTTATGGGCGGACCTGATCGCGCATATCTTGAAAGTTATAACAGTGGAAACAGCTGGATCTCATGTAGTGACGGACTTGAGCATCATTATTTATACAGTATGGCTATCGATCCAGCTGATTGCGATACAATTCTCGTTTCTGCCGCACCGAGTGCTGATTTAGCTCATCACCGTATTCCTTATGAATCTTATATTTATCGTAAAACGAAAGAGACTCCGTTCCAGCAAGTACAGCAAGGTCTACCATCTGCAATTGGTACAGTCATTTCGATGTTTGCTACAAATCCAGCCGAACCACATACGTTTTACACTTTAAATAACAATGGCATCTTTCAATCCACTGATAGCGGTGAAACGTGGGAACAACTAAACATTACATGGAAAGAGGAATATAAAACGCAGCATCCGCATGCATTGCTCGTTACTAGTTCTTAACAAAAAGAGCCTGCCTTCATTTAAGGCAGGCTCTCTATTTATTTCTTTAAATCAATGACAATATCATCTAACACTATATCTTTACTCTTCGCTTCTTTTTTCGGTACTTCTATTTTCTTCTCTTTCCCATTCACATACTCCACTCCACCATGATTTTCAGGTGTATGAACTCGCAAGTGCACGTGAGGTGTGACAATAAGCTTTGTAGCATTTTCGTTTAACTTTTGGAATGTAGCACTCCAACTACTTTTATGTGGTTCTGCTACTGTACTACTTCCGCCATTTCCTTCGCCAGCATAATGATTTCCTAAATCATCTTTTATTTCTAACTCAACATCCGCACTATCCCATATACTTCTTAATGCCTTAGATTCTTCTTGATTATAAAAAACGATAAATGACATCGGGGTTACTTCCATTTTGTCTATATTTACTTTTATTAATTCATTTTCAGAACTTCCTTTAAGTTTCACTTCTTTACTTTCCATCGCATTTAAAGACAGTGCAAAATTCCAATCCCCTTTTATTGATTGTTTTTCATCTATTGTTTCTATCTTGTCTAGTTCCCACTTAACATTTACAACATCCATTTTTTTACTATCAACACCAGTTGCTGTACTCATACCTACGTATTTTTTATCCCCTACTTTTGTAATTTTAGAACTACCAGTCGTACCATTAAATCCAGTAACTTGTAAAAACTCTAATACATTGGGATTTTCTCCTAAATCTTTATCACTTTCAATAGAATACGTTATCGTTACAGTTCTACCATTAAAAACAGCATCATTAAGTGTGACCTTGACCCCATTACTCTCCCTCGTCATATTCAACTCAGTCGAAAACTCTTTATAATTTTCATATAACCCTGTTCTACCATTATCTAAAAATCGGAATATGTCACCTACTATTGGCAGTCCTCCAGCGTAAGTAGGAAATCCAATACCAAGCGTTGCAACTGATAACCCTACTAAAATGGATGCAGCAGCAACACCTTTTTTCCAACTTTTCATCTTTTTCTTCGTACGTATCGATTGTTTTACATTGCGTTTTACTTTTTCTTTTTCAATTTCAGAAGCCTCAATTTCCTCAAGTTCTTTTTCATCTATATCAATATCATTTAATAGTTCATAAATGTCTTTCATATTGCACTACCTCCAAAACTAATATTCGTAGCATTTTGTTGTAGTTTCTTTTTCCCACGGTACACACGATTATCTATTGCTGCCCGAGTTAATCCTAAYTTGTCACCKATTTCCTCTGTCTTCATACCGAGAAGATATTTCATAATGAATACTTTTTGATCTAACGGTTCTAATTGATTAATAAGCTTCAATAACTCTTCCCTATCTTCCATAACGATTAATTCATCTTCYGCYGAYTTTTCTGTACTGATATGAAACTCATCTGAAATAATTTCTACTTTTCTAGTCGCTTTCCGGTAATAATCAATCGCCTTAAACTTTGCAATCGCTGCAATCCATTTTTTAAAATCATTCGGCTCTCCATGAAATTTATTTGCATTATTCCAAATGGAAAGAAATATATCGTTTACACATTCCTCTATGAGTCCATCATTTTGAACCGGAAGAAGAACTTTGTGCGTGATTCCTTTTATGAGTGGTAAGTATGTATCGACAACGAATTCTAGCGCATCTTCTTTTTGTCGCTGTAATCTTTTTATAAAATTTTTCTCATTTGATTTCATGTAGCGATTCCCCTTATTTTTTTGTAAAAGCTTTTACACCCTATAT
>NZ_JBFTMA010000377.1:0-4913 GCF_056396725.1 Bacillus sp. 05T31 | reverse complement strand
CCTTTCAATATTAATTTTAAATTTTTTATAAACTAATTATTACATGTTTATAAATTGAACATACAGAATATGTAATATTGCATATCGAATTGTAGAACGTGAAGAAGTGAAGACGATAGTTGAACAAAAACGCTAATTGATAAGTAAACGCTAAAAAGAGCACTATAGATAAGTGCTCTTTTCGAAAGTGAGTATAAATTCCTATCATTCTATACTAGTTTATGCTCTACAGTATGTAGTTGCTACAAAAATGGATGTCAGTTTTTATTTAAGAATAGAGGTTTCCTGTAATAAAGCCTCTATAAAAAGGACACCTGAAGTTACGTTATAGTAAATTCAATTGTAATAGGAGTACCTTCATCTAGGACAGCTCCTCCTACAATAGTAGCAGCAGCAGTAGTAGTAACTCCAGTAATAGTATCACCTGTTTGGATTCCGCCGTTAATATATAGCGTTAAAAATGCATAAGAAGCAGGGAATGTTGTTACAGCTCCAGCAACAGTTCCTGTTGCTGCTGTACTTACAAATCGTCTTCCAGCGATAAACGGTTTAACGATAGCCAATTATATTCACCTCTTTTCAGAACCTACTTGGCCAAGATTTACTGTAAAAAGATGACTTGTGAGTTCCATTCGAAATTAATATATGAGTTTTCGGAATGTAAGTTGCATATACGAAAAAGAGCAGCTAGCAAAAGCTAACTGCTCAGTCTTAAGGAAAATCTAACTGGTTACAGCACATTAAAGATGGGTTATCTATAGTATGGACGGAATATTGTGTTTTATTCAGAGAGGTAGAGGGAAATGAATAAATTTATGCTGTTCCAACTTGGTTTTGGTCTGCAACATCAGCATCAAATGTGTTCGTTGCACTAACACCGCTAAAGGTATTAGCAACAAAAGCAACATTGGATGAGCCTGAACCATTATAAGCTTTTGTATTTTCCTTTGGAGAGACGTTATAAAAATCACCTAAGTTGAAAGAACCGTTGCTATTTTGTACAACCATGTTTCCAACAATAGATGGCATCAGTTTCACCTGCTTTCTTAGGAAGCGTTTAAATTAGAATATGGTCTATGAGTCTAGATGTTCATCTGAATCTGAAAATTTTAAAATGAGGGATGTTAGAAAACCTAATAAAATAATCCTTTTGTGGGGAAAAAGAATTTATAAAATAGGTACAATTCACGTTTAGAYYRTTTTTGAATGTAATATGGTATCAAAAGGAGTAAAACGCTCCAAAATGGAAATGAGAGACGTTTGCATGAAAGGGATGAGAGGAATGGCAAATGCAAAGAAAAAGAAAATAAGAAAAGCTATCGTTCGTCGTGCGATATCCGTTGATAAATACCAAGTTAACAAAGCTTGGAGAAACATCTTTGTGCAGGCTGGTATTATTAAATAAATGAAAACAGAATACAGTCCGGCTAGAAAACTAGAGGATACCAATTTTTAGAGCAGCAATAAAGCTGTTTTAAGAAATGGTGTCCTCTTTATTTTTGAAAGGGGATGTGGGGAATGAAGGTATTAAAAGATCAATTACATGAATGGAAAAAGCAATCCAAACAAGGAAAGAAGAAAAACAAAAAAAACAAAAAGAGAAATTAAGTACTCGTGAAATTGAGGATTTAATGGGGAWGCATAGACCTTGTTATGAACGTAGACGTGGAACGTTAAGACAAAAGTAATTTAAAAATAAAAAGGAGTGGTCTTACATGACTAAACAATTATCTTTCTTACCAAAAATCGATAGAACGGCAACACAAGAGGAATTAGAAGGCGTGTTGGAAAGTGTACGTATACATAGACAATTTGGGATGATGCGTAAAGAAATGAAAGTCACTCCTTCTTATGAAATGCGCGAACACGGCCCTACACATGCAGTTGGTAAGCCGTTAGAAGATGTTGCCATAGCAAATATTCAACAAAGTAAACGAGAAGAATGGCTTGAAGGGATGTCATTACGTATTGATCAGTTTTTAAATCGATTAGGAAACGGACGCGCAGGAACTATCCAAAGGGATATTATTTGTAAACGTTATTTAGAAGAAGAGGATATGTGTGATTACATGGTTTATAACGAAATCGGAATGTCAGAACGTACTTATCGACGTTGGAAGTCTAAAGCGTTTTATAAACTTGCTTTTGCACTTGGATTAGAAATTTACGAGACAGAAGAGACTGGAGGTAATGAATAATGAATTTTGTTCAACCGATACGTAATCCAGAGCAAATACAACAAATCAAAGAGTATTTAAAAGAAAAGAGTGAGCGTAATTATATCTTGTTTGTAATGGGAATTAATACAGGTCTACGTATTAGTGACATTCTAAAACTAAAGGCTGGAGATTTAAAGGGAAGTCATATCTCAATGCGTGAAATGAAGACAGGTAAGCAAAAACGAATTCAGATTACTGCAGCATTAAGAAGAGAATTGAAATGGTACATCGAAGAGAGGGAAGATCATGAGTATCTAATCAAGAGCAGACAAGGAAAGAATCGACCAATTGGAAGAAGTATGGCATATAAAATACTTAGTACCACAGCAGCTGAGTTTGGATTAGACGAGATTGGAACGCATACACTACGTAAGACATTCGGATATCATATGTACATGCAGACAAAAAATATAGCCTTGCTGATGGAGATATTCAATCATTCAAGTGAACGAGTAACGTTACGATATATAGGAGTAAACCAAGATGCAATGGATAAAGCAATGACTAGATTTAAAATCTAATCATTGCTTTTTATTTTCTGGGCTCTCACCACTTGTCTATCTCGTTATTCAACTAAATTACTAATTATCAAAAGTGTTTTATTAGCCAATAAATTGTATTAATAGTTGGTTAAATTTATCACGTTCTTCCCAAAATGGTCCATGACCACTGAATTGAAATGGTACAAGTTGAGAATTTGCTAATAAATTTTTTGTTTCTTGACCTTTGGTAAATGGAACTATTTTATCATGGATACCATGAATAATTAACGTAGGTACAAGTATTTTGCTAAGGTCATTGTAGACATTTTCATCTCTTAATGTTGTCATGATTGCAGCAGTTGACCAACTAGCGGCCTGTAATCCTAGCTGAAAGAACCATTCTGAGAATGGTTTAGTAATTTTCTGAAAGAAAAATAGGTCCGTTACACCCTCTAGCATTTTAGGGCGATCATTTAGTGTTTCAGTAATGAACTTATTTGCTATTTCTTTTTCAACACTAGTTGGAGATGCAGCGTCTATAAGGACTAGTTTAGATACTCCAATTCCTTCATGCCTAGCCATATAACGAATTGAAATAGCTCCTCCAGTGGAGTGTCCTGCTAATGTAACCCCTTTTAACTGCAACGCCTCTATTACTACATGTATATCATCTGCTAATCTGTCAAAATTGTAACCATTGAATGGTCTATCGGAATTACCATAGCCTCTCCAGTCAATGCCTATACATCGATATCCCATCGCAGGAAGAATATTGAACTGATATTCAAATTGTTTATGGTTTAAAGGCCATCCATGTATAAATAAAATTGTTTTATTACCCTGTGGATTTACATCTTCGACATATATTCTTACACCCGGTTCTACAGTAATAAAGTATCCCACGTGGATTCCTCCATATAATTAAGATTGCCTTTACAATAAAATATTCAACTAGGGAAATAAATATGTTTAGTCTCTGCTTTTATGCAATGTTACTCATTTTTATTGTGTTGTGTAACTCAAAAGAGAAAGTTAAATGAAATCAATGATACCAAGCGATTCAGCGAAGGGGGCAGTTACACACAATATAAGATATGGGTAAGTGGTAGTATCAAGGAATTGAATGAACGTTGGCAGACTCGTGACCGCTTTTTGGCAGGAAATGTGTCGGTTATTTTGGAATTAACGTGTTATATTTGTATTGTGGGAAGTGGCGGAAAACACAACTCACTATGTTGTTTGTAAAATTCTAAACGGTTCGTAATGACGGCACATAAAATCCGAAACCAGCAGATGGTAGTGGTTGAATGATACCGTTATTAAGGAGAGCTTTTGCTCTTCTTCCAGTTACTTAATAAAGTGCAAACAAATTGATGCAGCAATATTAGGTGATTGGAAGAAGGAGAAAACTTCATTTACCGTAATTGAAATACAAATAAATAATTGATATCAGAGCATCCATTCAGGTGCTTTTTCTTTTGATATGCTAATTAATCACAAATCGGTATTCCAAGTACTCTTAGAGCTAATGCTACTTGAAGAGAAATCTCTAATCTAGCAATTTCGATACCAGCTACTGTAAGAACTAAAAAAGAATGGCCATTTACAAACAAAACAAACTCAACACAAACCAAATATTGTAAAGAAGGTTCAAAAACTATCTAATGTAACACATCATATATTTTGTTACATTAGAATTTAGAAGAGAAATGCTGTTATATCAACGTTTTTGTCTATTTATAAAAATAACTACCATATTTTATGTAACATATTGTATAATGAAGATACATCTAATGTAACATAACGTATGGAGGGGTAAGGAATGAAGTTTGTGCAACCAATTCGAGATAAGAAGAAGTTAGAAGAAGTGAAAGAGGTTTTACGTCGCCAATCTTATCGTGATTTGTTTTTATTTGAAATGGGGATCAATACAGGTCTAAGAATTAGTGACTTATTGAAGTTACATGTAAATGATGTAAAAGAAAGAACTCACATTGTTATTAAAGAACAGAAGACCGGAAAAGATAAGCGTTTCATTATTAATACAGCGTTAAGAGAAAAAATAAATGAGTATGTAAGCGGAATGAATGAAACGGATTGTTTATTTGCTTCGAAAAAGACGGGAAAGCCAATTACAAGAATTCAAGCTTATCGAATCATGAATGGCGCTGCTGAAAAGGTAGGGCTTGATGAAATTGGAACGCATACGCTT
>NZ_JBFTMA010000376.1:0-4151 GCF_056396725.1 Bacillus sp. 05T31 | reverse complement strand
AGAAAATACAGGTAATCAATCTTTCGCTAAACTTGAAAAAGAATATGATGCTAAGCTTGGTATTTATGCACTGGACACAGGTACAAATCAAACTGTTGCTTATCATTCAGATGATCGTTTTGCATTTGCATCTACATCTAAATCATTAGCTGTGGGCGCTCTTTTACGCAAGAACTCATTAGAAGCTCTTGATCAAAGGATTACGTATACTCATGAAGATCTTTCTAATTATAATCCAATTACTGAAAAGCATGTTGATACAGGAATGACGTTAAAAGAACTTGCAGATGCTTCTGTTCGATATAGTGACAGCACAGCACATAATTTGATTCTTAAACAGTTAGGGGGGCCCTCTGAATTTGAAAAAATCTTGAGAGAAATGGGAGATACTGTTACTACTTCAGAACGATTTGAACCTGAATTAAATGAAGTGCATCCAGGAGAAACGCATGATACCAGTACACCAGAAGCGATAGCTAAGACACTTCAATCATTTACATTAGGAACTGCACTCCCAATAGAAAAACGTGAACTATTAGTAGATTGGATGAAGAGAAATACAACTGGAGATAAATTGATTCGTGCGGGCGTACCAAAAGGATGGGAAGTAGCTGATAAAACAGGCGCGGGATCTTACGGAACAAGAAATGATATCGCAATTATTTGGCCACCAAATAAAAAGCCGATTGTTCTTGCTATACTTTCTAATCATGATAAAGAAGATGCTAAATACGATGATAAACTTATTGCAGACGCAACCAAAGTCGTGTTAAATACCTTAAAAGCTACGGAATAAATGATAATAGGTTAAAAGTTTTCTATTTTAGGCGGGTGTTTTCATCAACTAAAAATTTAATAGTGTTCCAAAAACGAAATTTGGTGCTAACTTGTAATAAAAAGCTCATTTTTATTGTTTGGGGATAAATCGTTCTTTAAGCTTGATGGCGATTTCGTGCTATCCCTAAACATCTGGACTGTAATAGCCAACTAAAAAATGCAAACAAAAAGACCTTTAATCAGTCGTTTTGTTTGCATTTCCTTTTTCTAAAACCACAGAAAAGATAAGTACTATAGTTAACACCATAATAAACCTTACTTCACTTCCATCACTTACAAAAAATGAATACAAAGTATAAATTAAAATTAATATTCCATAAATAACTTTGTGCAATGAACTCCCCCCCTTTTTGCCGTATATATTTTAGTGTAAAAATTTAATTCAAGCCCTACATCAAAATGAAAATAAAAAGCACCTGTGATATACACAAAGTGCTTTTCTCTTGTCAATTTATCTATTTTCACTATATTTATCTATTTTCTTTTTATAACTCAAATTTCTTTGAATCGTACTTTTCTAGAGTTTGCTGCAATTCATTTTGTTCATATGGAATATGTTGATCTGTCTGCACATCTTCAACATTTTCTCCACCTGTTAATAATCTCCTGTACTTAAAAGAGTGCCCTGTTAATACTGTTGTAATCATTTTGTATTGCCCTCCTTTTGTTTGATTACTTGTATCATAAAACAAGTATCTGAAGTTAATATGTAGTTTATCTAGAGTGTATGTAAATTCAAAAAATCTCTAATAAAATGTTTATGTTGTAACGTTACCACCAAAACTAGTGCTTCAAACACCATGATTTGAAGAGACAGTAACCCATATTCTAGCTTGAATTCCCGCTACAGTTCTATATTGAGTAAAACTAGTTAATCCCTATAATATAAAAAGAGCACCACTTTTTGGATGCTCTTCGTCATAACTATATATTATTTAATTTCCTTCTTTTGTTGGTACCATTTTTCCTTCTTGAGAGTCTGTRCCCTCTGTTCTTTCAACAGTTTTTGCATGTTCTGGTTTTTCAGGGGCTCCCATTTCAAATCCAGATTGAGAATCTGTACCTTCTTTTGYTGGTACCATTTTTCCTTCTTGAGAGTCTGTACCYTCTGTTCTTTCAACAGTTTTTGCATGTTCTGGTTTTTCAGGGGCCCCCATTTCAAATCCAGGTTGAGAATCTGTACCTTCTTTTGTTGGCACCATTTTTCCTTCTTGAGAACCTGTACCTTCTGTTCTTTCAACAGTTTTTGCGTCTCCTTTAGGAGTTGCTGGCACTGCATCTTTAGGTAMATCAAAGTTTTGTGAGAAAGACGTTGTTCCATCTGCACTCYGTGTAATTACTTGATTKGAACTATYTTCATTTGAYTTTAAATTGTCCATTTTCGCATCATCTGCACCTCCCGCTACCAATCCTGTACTTAAAAGTGCTCCTGCTAATAATGTTTTAATCATTTTTCATTACCTCCTGTTTATTTGTAATATTCATCAAAAAAGTATCTAAAGTTAATGTTTTAGTCATTATCTTTATCTACTTGCTTTTTGATTACATTTAGCATAAGACAAGAATCTATAGTTGATATGGACTGTATCTGGAGATTATGTAAAGAAAAATGGATGATCAATTGTATATCCTAATGGATGCTTAGACAAGATTGAAACTTTATATGAGTTTGAACAATTGAGTTCCCCTTTGTTTTTGGGTGTGAGGTTTTTAGCTGGAGTGGAATGAGGGACTAACCTTTTCTAATTTGAAAGCAAACTTTTTATTATTAGTTTACATTCATATTTTCAACTCTTTTATTTTTCTTCTCTTCTTTTTGAATTTCAGATACTGATTTTTCAGGGTTTTTTATAAGTTTTCCTAATTTCCCAGAACGCGTAAATTTGTCTTCAAAGTTTTCAGTTGTACTTATACTAGCTATAAAATCTAATTCTTTATTATTATTTATATAACCTTTTATACGAGGAACTCCCATTGGACTTATCTTATTTTCTGTAAATATAATAGATTTTACATCTTTAATATTATAGTGAATATACTTTTCTACTCGTTCTTTTTGTTCATTCCAAAACTTTTCTTCTTTTTCTTTTTGTTTTAAGTATTCCATTGTAAAATACCCTCCTGCTATGAGCATCACARCAGATACAACCAAAATSATTACTTTCTTCATTGGAAATTCTCCTTATAAAAAACACTTACCAATGCATTTTTCTTAGAATGGGATACAAAAAAAGAGTAGTTCAAAGACTACTCTTGTCTTTTTTCTTTCTCTTCTTTTTCAATTTTGGATACAGACTTTGCTGGTTTTTTTATTAGTTTTCCAAGTTCTCCAGAACGTGTGAAATCATCTTCGAAATTTTCTGTAGTACTTATACTAGCTATAAAATCTAATTCTTTATTATGATTTATATGGCCTTCTAAATAAGGAACGCCCATTGGACTTACATCTTTTTTTGTAAACGTAATAGATTTTACATCTTYAATATTATAAYGAATATACTTTTCTAYTCGTGCCTCTTGTRCTTTCCAAAACTTTTCTTCTTKTTCTTTTTKYTTTAAGTATTCCATAGTGAAATATCCTCCTGCTATGAGCATCACAACAGATACAACCAAAATCATTACTTTCTTCATTGGAAATCCCCTTATATTCAAAGCTAGTTAACATATGCTCTTTCTAAAATAGGGTACAGAAACCAAGAGTAGTTGCAAGAACTACTCTTGGTTTTTCGCTTTCTCTTCTTTTTCAATTTCGGATACTGATTTTTCAGGTTTTTTTACATAATTATCATATAATTCCCCTGAACACCCAAACTTATCCTCAAAATTATCTGTAGTACTTATACTAGCATCAAACCATAATTCTTTATCATCATTTATATATCCTTCTACAGAAGGAACACCCATCGGACTTATATCATGTTTTGTAAACGTAATAGATTTTACATCTTKAATATTRTAATGAATATACTTTTCTAYYCGTGYYTCTTGKWCTTTCCAAAACTTTTCTTCTTTTTCTTTTTGTTTTAAGTATTCCATAGTAAAATACCCTCCTGCTATAATACAAATAATGGATAAAATAATTACCAATTTCTTTTTCATTTAAAATCCCCTTGTATTTGAATATAGTTAAAATATACCATGAAATGAGTTGAAACATATGAGTGAATTAAAAAAGAATACTATTGCGACAGATGAAGATTATTTTGAGTTATCAGATAAGGTTTATAAAAATACATATTTACATAAAAGTGAAAAAATAACGGGTAGTAATGGGAAAGTATGGAGGGTTATAGAAACGTTTAATGCAGATAAAG
>NZ_JBFTMA010000375.1:0-4154 GCF_056396725.1 Bacillus sp. 05T31 | reverse complement strand
ATCAGTTATTACGGGTTATAAAGAAAAGGAGAAGAGGATAAAAATGACGGAAAAAACAATTCAAATTGATGCAATGAACTATCAATTTCAAATAGAAAAGGAAAATTGGAAATTGGAGATGACAAAATCTCAAACACGTATAAAAGACTTCCGTCAATTTGATGTAATTACGGGCGCATCATCTGAATTTGTACCATTAACGATAGAGGAAACGGATGATATGTTTACCTTTATATTTCAAGTGGATAAAAAATTATATAAGTGGGATGATCTTAGCCGTTTTGGAAGAAATGAGAAATTAAGACTGCTTCGAAATGTTGCGCAGTTTCGTAAATATTTAAATAAACGAATCACGTTCTTTTTACATCCGGACAATATAGTTTTTAATGCTAATTTAATGCCAAGTATTATACATAGAGGAATTCGAGATATTGTTCCACCAACCCCGTTGTTAGAAGAGCAATTTTTAACACAATATAAGTGTCTAATTATCGCTTTATTCTCCCAAAAGCACAATTTTGATGATTTGTATGCTGGGTTACTAAAAGATGCAAAAGAAACAACATTTGAACAGACGGTTGCTCAAATGGAAAGCTTAGATGCATTACTGCAATTTCTTGATGACAGCTTTGAGAAGGAACAAACAAAAACAGAAAAAAATATGCAGTTAGTACCTAAAAAAAGCTATAAATCGTTTAAATACTTAGCTTTTTCCTTCATAGCGGCGACTGTGATTTTAGCTGCTCCTTTAATATATTTCACTTTTATAAAATTTCCTTATCAAAATAAATTATTAGAAGCAAATGCGAGTTTCATAGCAACTGATTATGACAAAGTAATTACTCAATTAAATGAAGAGGAATTTGAATCATTACCGGTTGCGTCTAAATATGAGTTAGCATTTGCATACATTACAGCTGAAAAACTAGGTGAAAATCAAAAGAAAGCAATTATGAAAAATATTAGTTTGAAAAGTGATGAAAAGTATTTACTTTATTGGATGTATAACGGAAAAGGTGATTTTGATAAATCATTAGATTTAGCTAAGACACTTGATGATCCGCAGCTTATTATGTACGGCCTTGTTAAACAAATTGAATCGCTGAAAAATAATCCGGACTTGTCAGGAGAAGAGCGTGATCAAAAGTTAAAAACATATGAGCAACAATTAGATGAGTATAAAAAGAAATATGGTAATTCATCAAGCGATAAAGACTTGTCGGACACAGAGAAAAAAGAGTAAGCAAGCACTTGATGAGACAGTTGAAAAGGAGCAGTGAACACGGATGGAGCAACTATTAGTATTGACTTATGGAGACAAAATATATAAGTGCACATTACATCCAAATGAGCAATCAATAGTGTCGATTGGAAAAGAGTGGACAAATGATATTACGAATCCAAGTTTAGAACAAGAAGTAGAGTTAAAGTGGAATAATGAAGTGAACGCTTGGATGGTACAAAATCAATTAATAGAGTTCAATAAGGAATTTGAGATTGGAAAAACTAAAGATGTGAGCTTGAAAATCTTTATATCTAGTATTGGTACAACTAAAGTGTTTGATATCGGAACGAAACATTCTCTTACAATTAGTCAAAACAGTTATGATGATATTTCTATTACCGGGACAAATGCGGATTTAATGCTATCTCGTGAAACGTTGTACGATTCTTTTAGAGTAAACGTATATGAAGGGGATGTATTTCATAATTATACGAAGCTAAAAGATAGCGCTATGTTAGAAGCCGGAGATCAATTATATTTTGATGGTGTTTTAGTAGAGATAGGCAGTGAAGATATTCAAGTATTGTCTTCAGAAGAGAATGTTAAATCTACGTTACCTATTTTAGTAGAATCCGAAACGAATTATCAAAGTGGTTATCCAGACTATCATCGTTCACCACGTATTATTTACCGTGAACCAGAAGAGAAAATGACAATTGCAAAACCTTCAAGTATGCCGTCAAAACCGACTGAGCATTTGGCGAGAATTATTGCACCATCTCTTGTCATGATTGTCGTAACAGTATTACTTGCTATCTTTATGAAATATGGAATGTTTATTATTGCATCGATTGCGATGACATTAGTAACGATTATTGTTTCTGTCACATCTTATATAAAAAATTTAAAGCAATATAAAATTGACATTGTTGAACGTGATAAAAGTTATAGAGCGTATATAAAACAAAAAACGAAAGATTTACATGCAGAAAGTGAAAAGCAGCGTCATGCATTACAATTTCATAATCCAAATGTTGAAGTAATACGTAATATGGCTGTGCAAGTAAATCCACGTATATATGAAAAAACAATGCTACATCATGATTTCTTAACATTTAGCGTTGGGACAGGACAAGCTAATACGAGTTTTGAAATCCAATTTAATGAAGAAGAATTTAGTCAAACGAAAGATGAATTAATTGATATAGCACGTGAACTAAGACAGCGTTATCTTTCTTTGGAAGATGTACCTGTTGTAACAGACTTGATAAATGGACCGGTTGGCTATATTGGACAACGCTCTTTAGTGTTAGAACAATTACAATTATTAGTTGTGCAAACCGCGTTATTCCATAGTTATTATGACTTGCAGTTTATTACTATTTTTCCTGAAGAAGAAAAAGAAAAATGGGATTGGATGCGCTGGCTACCTCATGGAAGTGTTCGAGATATAAATGTACGTGGATTTGTATACCATGATCGTAGTCGTGATCAAGTGTTAAATAGTTTGTATCAAATATTGAAAGAACGAAAATTAAAACTAGATGAAAAAAGTTCAACTAATGAAAAAATGTACTTTGCACCGCACTATGTCGTTCTCATTACAGATGAAAAACTAATACTAGACCATGTTGTTATGGAATTCTTTAATGATGATCCGAGTCAATTAGGTGTATCACTTGTATTTGTACAAGATGTTATGCAAAGTTTACCGGAGCACGTGAAAACGGTAATTGATATAAGAGATGCAAAACAAGGGAACATCATCTTAGAACAAGGAGAGCTTGTTAACCGTCAATTTAAATTGAATCATGTACCGAAAGGGTTCAATTTAGAAGATGTCTCACGTGCATTGGCACCGTTAAACCATTTGCAAAACTTAAAAAATAGTATTCCAGAAAGCGTAACATTCCTAGAAATGTACGGTGTTGAAAAAATAAAAGAGTTAAACATTACAAGTCGCTGGCAGAAAAATGCAGCGCATAAATCTTTAGCTGTACCACTTGGATTACGTGGTAAAGAAGATATCGTAAACTTAAACTTACACGAAAAAGCACACGGACCACACGGGCTAATAGCAGGTACAACAGGTTCAGGTAAGTCGGAAATTATACAATCGTATATTTTATCTCTAGCAGTCAATTTCCATCCTYACGAAGTAGCCTTTCTACTAATTGACTATAAAGGCGGCGGTATGGCGAATTTATTCAAAAACTTACCGCATTTATTAGGAACAATTACGAACTTAGATGGAGCACAAAGTATGAGAGCGCTCGCATCAATTAAAGCCGAATTACAAAAAAGGCAACGATTATTTGGGGAAAATGAGGTAAATCATATAAACCAGTATCAAAAATTGTATAAAGAAGGCTTAGTAAGTGAACCGATGCCACATCTATTTTTAATTAGTGATGAATTCGCGGAACTGAAGTCAGAACAACCAGAATTTATGAAAGAGTTAGTTTCAACAGCGCGTATCGGTCGTTCACTCGGAATCCATTTAATATTAGCTACGCAAAAACCGAGTGGTGTTGTAGATGATCAAATTTGGAGTAACTCGAAATTCAAACTAGCATTAAAAGTTCAAAATACGTCAGATAGTAATGAAATTTTAAAAACACCAGATGCTGCTGAAATTACATTACCAGGACGTGCGTACTTACAAGTTGGGAACAATGAAATTTATGAACTATTCCAATCAGCTTGGAGCGGAGCAGACTATGTAGAAAACAAAGAGGATAAAGAACATTTAGACGCAACGATCTATGCAATAAATGATTTAGGACAATATGAAATATTAAGTGAAGACTTAAGTGGACTTGGTAGCAGTAAAGAAGTAATAAGCGTACCATCTGAACTGGATGCTGTTATTGACTACATTCACGATTACGCAGAAATAACTGAAATTGAAGCGTTAGCTAGACCGTGG
>NZ_JBFTMA010000374.1:0-4177 GCF_056396725.1 Bacillus sp. 05T31 | reverse complement strand
CCTTATTATAAGGCTGTAATGGGTACATTACCTCCGAAGATCCACAGGATAAACTTTTATCATTTTCATTATTACTTCCTTTATGTCCATAAACCCTTAATATTACATTTGCATTATCCGGAATCTTATCAAKATAGTTGTAAATAGCTTTCTTAGCGGCTTCCATTTTAATTTGACCATTAACTTTACCAGCCATACTACCGCTTGCATCAAGCAAGATCTCCACATTCAGGGATTTATCTTTTGATTTTATAGAATTTACGTTTCCATTATTTTGTTCTTTAATCACCAATTCAGGGATAATTCCTTCCAGTTTACTTACAGCTTCTTTATAACTTTGCGCCTGTAAATTTAGTAATTGTACATATATTTGTTCTGCACTTAAATCCTTTGGTAAATTCATCAATTCCTGATTAAGTTCATTATTTTCTTCTGATGAGAGTGCTATTTCCTTTGCGTATTTACCTGGTCCTTCTTGAATCATTAATGGGGCATTTGTAGCAAATAACGATTCATATGTATTGGTATCCTCTTTTTTTATTTCTTTTTTGCTAATTTCCTTTTCAACTACTTCACTTTTTGATTCATTAGATTTAGAAGGCATAGTATCTAATTTTGAACACGCAGTTATAAATACACAGAATCCCAGTGTTATTCCTATTACATTAAATAATGCTTTCCCCACTTTAAAACCTCGTTTCTTCCTTCAATGAAAACAGATTCAACGTCTTACTTTTGATTAAAAATTGAAATTTGAATGGTTCTTTCCTTCTTTTCCACGTTTTCTTTAAAAAGTTTAATCGCAAGGTTCCATAAAACTTGCTACAATAATTTTTCAAAACATCGTAACTTTTTTCAAAGTAATTAAACTTTGTTTTAATATCACAATCTCAGTCAAAAATACTATTGAGGAAGCTTTGTCCTTCAAAGCTATAAGAAGCCGAGTTGTTATCCCATTTTAATTCGATTTCTAATATTTCTTCTTTATTCAGCACTGTATTTTTAGTACTACAATGTTCAATCCATTTTATTTTTTCTGGTACATCTGGAATAAATAGTGCTGAAAAGTAAGCTCTCCTTAATATTGTTGCCAATTGAGCATAACGGTCTCCTATTGATCGACTATCATTCCCATACATCACAAATCTACAGGAAATCGTTGTACCTCACGTACCTTATCTTCATTTGATTCCGTGGACATAAATTGCCCTGTAACGTACGGTAGTTCAAACTTATATACTCCTGAATGTATTTGTTGATATTTTGGTACTTCTTTAGTTTTATTAAACATTAATAATCCCCCTTAGTATTTAAATATAATCCTATTTAGTTTTTTGCTTCCTTCACTAAAATCTCTTTAAATGTAATTCATTTTTTGTTACCTATTACTCTTTATTTTATATATACTGTTCTTTAGCTTAGGCTTCTTGTGTAATCCCATTAATATCTAAGTCAATTTTTTCTTCCTCTAAAGCCTCAATTTTCTCTCTATGTTCCTTTTCAATTCTATCTCTTTCTTCTTTTCTCTTAGTCGCTTTGGGACCAATTACGAACAGAATTAAGAATATACTCACCATGACAACAAAAGTAGTCACTAGTACCTCTCCCCCTTTGCCAAAACTTCGTACAACAAAATTCCTTTTAATGTATAAGACTTAATTCAGAAATCTAGAGGAGAACGAGTGCTAGTATAATTACACAGAAAAATTATAGAAATTACCTGCACTATTCCTCCTTCTCCTATATAAACAAAGATTATAAATGACGCAGCAAGGCCGGTACTATCAATGTCATTACAAATATAAAAATTGAACTATATCTCAAACTCGAACTCCATTTCCCATATTTCGGATGTTCAAATTTCTTATAAAGCATACCTAGTGCTAAAGATATTAAAAACATTAATACAGCTGTCCCTAAAATTATAGAAGTAATTAAGCCTACCATATTACTCATAAAGGTTTGAAAATCAAAAGAACGTGTTGTCAACATTAACACTGGTAGAATTCTTATTAATAGTATGAGAATAAATGAACCTACTCCAAAATATATAGATCTTTTTTTCCACTTTATATGTTTAAACCATAAAGAAGCCCCAAAAACTAATAATGATATTAAAATTACTACAGAAAGAATAAGGAAAATAACATCAAAAAATGCAGGCACACTCGCATGGACTGCACCATCTATTTTATCTCCCCCATCTTTTATTACATCACTGCCGCCATTAAACAAAGAACCAAACCAGTCTACAATCCAATCGGTCATCCAGAAAATATCGAATGGTAGATCTTCACTTTTTGTTTGTGCAGAAGCAGCTAAGTTATACACCTCCAAATTTTCCTCCCCCTTAATTAAAATTAAACCCTTTACTTTAAGTATATAAATTTCTGTTACCAAAACTAAGAAAATATTAAATCCTAAATGATTAAATAGAAGTTTCATTTGATACATATGTATACTCCCATTATGATAATTATCCGATGCATTTACTTTTGTCCCTATTATGGAATAAATAAAAAAGTACCCATCCAATTGTGATACACATAATAATTGGATAGTGTATAATGATAATAAAGTTATTGAATTTTGATTATTAAAAGCTAAGAGCCTTACTACATTCTACGTAGCAAGGCTCTTTAAAGTTGTTTCAAATTACATCCATCTGTTTATATAATACCTAAAAAATGAATAATAAAGTTGTTTACTTCTTATTGAACTAACGCATCTGTTCGTTTAAGTGTAACTCTTCACAATTACTTGATATTATATAGGTGAATAGAAAGATAAATTAAAATTTAGTTTCGTAGTTGTAAAAGGAGGTTATTTATATTATTCTCTTATAATTTTCCAAAAAGGAGAGTTTATGAAAAAGATTATTGTTTTTGTATTAACGATATTTATATTATTCTCAGGATTCGCAACACAAAGTTATGCGTTGTCAGATTCGCAATCTGCGGCAATACAAGCGTTGCTAGATGATGCCTGTCGTATATCAGGTGTGCCGGGAATGTCAATCTCAATACTTGCTGATGATGAAGTGTTCTACTTTTCTTCAGGGTATGCAGACCGTGAAAAGGGGTTGTCTGCAAGTGAAAATACACTCTATGAGTTAGCCTCGGTCAGTAAAGCTTTTACCGGTATGGGTATTATGCTGTTGGAAGAGCAAGGGCTGCTCTCAATGACTGACCCTGTCCAAAAATATTTACCTTGGTTTACGTTAAAGTATCAAGGGAAACCTGTTGATATGCAAAGTCTTACACTAAATAACTTTCTTCACCATACCAGTGGTCTAACAAATATTAGGCATACTCAAAATATTCCACAAGGCAATACACCGGATATGTTRCAAAAGACTGTGGAAATGCTCGTRGATGCTGAATTGGCGTTCCCTCCCGGTGAACAGTATAACTATGGAACCGTTAATTATGAYGTATTGGGTTTGGTTATTGAGATTGTGTCGCGACAAAGCTATGAAGACTTTATGAAGGAACAGGTATTTCAGCCGTTAGGTCTTCACCAGACGTATGTTTATAAAGAAGATGCTCAAGCCACTGGACAGTTGGCACAGGGCTACCGTTCTTCCTTTTTTATGACAACTCCATTTAAAGCTCCGGATTATGCTGGGAATAAACCCGCAGGCTACATCATTTCTAATACAAAAGATATGGCGCGTTGGATGGGCATACAGATGGGTATCGTGCAGGATATACCCGAAATATTTCACACGGTTATCGAAAAATCACATAGGGGTGATATGTCTGTTTCGGCTGTCAACGATATGTATTATGCGGCAGGCTGGTCGGTAAACGCCGACCAAACGATTATAGAACACACTGGGGGCAATCCAAATTTCAGAACCGAAGTAGYCATACTGCTAAATGAACGAACAGCCGTCTSCTTGCTGAGCAACGGCGCAAATACCAATATAAACMTGGTACTAAAAGTTAAAGATATATTAGAMGGCAATCTAACTCAGTCATATGAAATAAGCGGCACACARCTTTTGGATATCATTTTGTCGTCTATCACAATTATTCTTTGCCTATTGGCCGTTTTGCTATTTCTCTTAGGATTACGCAGAAGGAAAACGAATGAGCGGCAGCCAATGACAAAAAAGAGAATAACCGTAACAGTTATTTTCCTGATCGCTACGATTGCCCTGGGTATACTGTGC
>NZ_JBFTMA010000373.1:0-4744 GCF_056396725.1 Bacillus sp. 05T31 | reverse complement strand
ACTAATTACTGTACGAAGAACTATACTAATATGGCTTTCTATCATTATTTTACTTGCTGCACAATATCTCCAACTTACTTTCAACGCCTTCGAAGGATGGGGAGGCACAATCCCATTTATAAACTATATAGACTTTTGGACCTTAACAGGTTTTCTTCGCAACTTATTTTTTAATGGCTATCACCCTATTTTCCCATGGTTTTCTTTCTTCTTAATCGGTATGATAATTGGCAGATTAGATCTTCATAATAAAAATATTAGAGAAAGATTACTCTTACTCAGTATTACAATCACAATACTGACAGAACTTTTATCAAAAGGACTTACACACTTCTTTATTCCATACATCGGCAAAGAGGCAGCTACATTTTTGTTTAACACAGGACCCATTTTGCCCAATATATTATACGTCGCATCCGCTACAGGATCTGCTATTGCTATATTAATAATTTGCCTCTACATTGCTGAAAAATATGAAAATAATTGGTTTGTTACTTCCATTATACAAACAGGACAATTAACATTAACGCATTATGTAAGTCATGTATTTATCGGTATTGGCGCATTGATTGTATTAAATCGTATGGAACATCAAACACTACTTTTCGTTTTATTATTTGCTACTGCATTTTTCATTTTCAGTATTTTATTTAGCGTATTATGGCGAAGGAACTTTTCTAGAGGACCTATCGAATGGATTATGCGGAAAATAACTGATTAATTTATCTTCATACAAAAAAGGAAGTTGGAATGATTCCAACTTCCTTTTTTCTTTAATTAGCCGCGTTTAATTTAATTCGGATCTTTGTCTCACCTAAAGAAAGTTCATCGTCCTCATTCGTTAAGTGACCAAATGTAAATTGCTTGACGAGTAAGTTTTCTTCYAATAAATCTTTATGATTCGTTAACGTTTGCTGTAGTTCTTYTTCTGTATCAAGAATTACATCCACTCGTAAATTAACTGGTAAATTCAACTGCTTACGATATTCTTGAACTGCACGAATAAATTCACGTGCTACTCCTTCTTGTAACAATTCTTCCGTTACATTCGTATCTAACATTACCGTATATTGACCGTTAGTCGTATTTGAAAATCCTGATTTCGCAACTTTCTCTACTAATACATCTTCAGCTGTTACAACTACTTCTTCTCCTGGTTCTACTTCGTAAACTGCTCTTTCTGTAGATACAAAGTGTTGTACTTCTTCTTTTGATAATTGTTTTAGCCAGCCATTTACTGCATTCACACTTTTACCAAACTTCGGCCCAGCCGTTTTAAAATTCAGCTTTAATTGATAGGACGTGTATTTCGTTTCATCGAGTTCAACATGGAATGCTTTTACATTTAGCTCATCCATGATGATATCACGATAAGATTCCCAATCCATATCATTTTCATTATGCGCTAGTAATACAAGTTCTGCTAACGGCTGTTTTACTTTTAATGAATGTTGATTACGATTACTTCTTCCAAGTTCAACAACTTGTAAAACAGCATCCATTTCTGCTTCTAACTCAGGCTGGATAAGTGATTCGTTTACAACCGGATAATCTGCTAAATGAACGCTKCTTCCTTCTAAATTCAGATGAATATCCTCAGCKACAAACGGTGTAAATGGTGCRATTAATTTACTAATTGTYACAAGYACTTCATGAAGYGTYTCATACGCAGCTGCTTTTTCAGGATTCATACCAGAYTCCCAGAAACGATTACGTGATCGTCTTACGTACCAGTTACTSACTTCATCTACAAGCGCCGCGATTTCACGAGCTGCATTCGTAAATTGATAATCATCAAGTGCTGTTCTCACTTTTTTCGTTGTGCTATGCAATCTTGATAATACCCATTCATCTAATTTCGTACGTTTAACTTCATACTTTTCTTTCGGATTATACTCATCTAAATTTGCATATAAAACGTAGAAGCTATATACATTGACTAACGTATCTACAAATTTAGATTTTGCTTCCAGTACTGTTCTTTCAGAAAAACGCTTTGCATTCCACGGAGCACTGTCAACAAGTAGAGCCCATCTTAAAGCATCTGCACCAAACTGATTTACTAAATCAACTGGATCTAGTGCATTTCCTTTACTTTTAGACATTTTCTGTCCTTCCTCGTCTAGAACATGCCCTAGTGATAACACTCGTTTATAAGGTACTTTTCCTGTATATAGTGCGGATACTGCTAATAAACTATAAAACCAGCCGCGTGTTTGATCAATTCCCTCTGCAATTACATCTGCTGGAAACTGTTCTTCAAATAACTCTTTATTTTCAAATGGATAATGATATTGTGCAAACGGCATGGAACCACTATCAAACCAAACATCGATTACTTCTGGTGTACGATTCATTGTACTTCCGCATTTTTCGCAGCAAACTTGCACTTCATCTACATACGGCTTATGCAATTCTAAATCTTCAGGTGTTTCTTTTGTACTATGCTTTCTTAATTCGGCGATGCTTTTCGGTGAGAATTGATGATCGCAGCTTTCACATTCCCATACGTTTAACGGTGTTCCCCAATATCTATTCCGGCTAATATTCCAGTCCACCATGTTTTCTAAAAACTTACCAAACCGTCCATGCTTCATATGGTCTGGATACCACTTAACAGAATCATTATTTCGTAAAAATGTTTCTTTAATCTCAGTTGTTCGGATTAACCAGCTTTCTCCTGCATAATAAAGTAATGGTGAATCACAGCGCCAGCAATGCGGATAGCTATGTTCATATTTTTCTTTATGATATAGCAAACCTTCTTTAGCTAAATAACGAACGATATCAACGTCACATTCTTTTACAAACTTACCTTTAAGAAATGGTACTGCATCCGTATACTCACCTTTCTCATCTACAACATGTAAGAACGACAATCCTTCACTTTGAACGACTTTATAATCGTCCTCCCCATATGCTGGAGCGATATGAACGAGTCCTGTACCACTATCTGCAGTTACAAAATCTGCTGCAATTACGTGGTACCCATTTGTAACTTCCTTCATCGGAAACGGTGCTGTATAAGATGTGTTTACTAATTCTTCGCCTTTATGAACGGATAATACTTCATAGTTTTCTTTTAGTACTTCTTGTACACGCTCTTTCGCAACAATGTATACATACCCTTCTTGTTTCGCTTTAACGTATTCCATATTTGGATGTACRGCAAGTGCAACATTCGCTGGAAGTGTCCACGGCGTTGTCGTCCATCCAAGGAAATATTCATTTTCACTATCTTTTACTTTAAACTTAACYGTYGCGCTTAAATCTTTCACTGTTTTATATCCTTGTGCAACTTCATGTGAACTAAGCGATGTTTGACAGCTTGGACAGTACGGTGAAACTCTATGCCCTTTATATAACAAGCCTTTTTCATGAATCGTCCCTAAAATATTCCATACACTTTCGATATATGGATTCTCTAGAGTAACGTATGGATCATCCATATCTACCCAATATCCAATGCTCTCCGTAAATTCACGCCACTGCTTCTCATATGTGAATACACTCTCTTTACACTTTTGAATAAATGGCTCAATGCCGTACTCTTCAATCTCATGCTTACCTGAAATACCAAGTTGTTTTTCAACGCCTAATTCTACAGGTAATCCATGTGTATCCCAGCCAGCTTTTCTTAACACTTTATATCCAGCCATCGTTTTATATCTTGCTACTAAATCTTTAATTGCCCGACCAAGTGCATGGCCGACGTGTGGTAAACCGTTCGCCGTTGGTGGTCCTTCATAAAACACAAACGATTGTGCGCCTTCTCTATTCTGAATTGATTGTTCAAATATTTTTATTTATACCCTTTTTCTCTATTCTTATACAATCACTTTTCAAATTCTCGCAGTCCTGCTAAATCTTCATCTTCCTCTGCAAGTTCAGCGAAAAATCCTGTTTCATCTTCACGAAGCACAATTTCAAGTTCATCTCTTGCCTCTTCATTTCTGTTTAATAATGTTAAATAACAAGCATGATCGTATCTTGCTAGCAAGTCAGTAGCATCAATTGCTAATATTTCACTTGTTATTTTTTCTGCCTTTGTCGTTTGCCCAGCTCTATGATACGAAGATGCTAAAGCAAGAAGAATTGCTGTTTCATTTGGATGATGTACAGAAGCGTCTTCTAATAACTGAATCGAGTCCTCAATTCTCTCTTGACTTTGATATATTTCTGCTAAAGCAAGGAATCCTCTACTTACAAATGGTGTTTTCTCAATTAATTGCAAGTGAATTTTTTCGGCTTTTCTTTCTTCGCCTAGCTTACATAATACATTCGCTTGTAGAAGAAGTGTATCATAATCATCCGGTAGCTCGCGAACCATTTGTTTCGTTAATTCAAAAGCATCTCGTAACATATCTTCTTCTTCACACTCAATGAAAAGATTTACAAGTTGCTTCGCTACATCATAATCCCACTTATTTTCTAACGATGTTTGTAAAACCTCTATAGCTTCTTTATTCATCGCCGCATTCTCATAAAATATTGCGAAACGCTGCGCTGCCATACTATTTTTCGGATTTAACTTTAAAGAGATTTCAAATAACTCGATAACAACTGTAACCATTGAAATTTCCTTCGCACGATTTTTCATGCGATAAAATGCTCTTGTAAATATAGATTTTTTCGGTTGCTCATTTTGCTGTCTTTCTACTAATCTTTCGGCAACCGCAGTAGCTGCATACATAAACGCTGTACTTCTTTCTGCTTTTTTCACCTTTAACGTATGAAGTACGTC
>NZ_JBFTMA010000372.1:0-6296 GCF_056396725.1 Bacillus sp. 05T31 | reverse complement strand
ATGTTTTAATTCTACCCCCACTAAAGCTGGACCATTTTCTTTATTATGTTTCTTAATATACTCAAAGCGAGTAATATCATCTTCCGGTCCTAATCCTTTATCAAGAAACTCTCGTAGTGCTCCTGAACGTTGCGGAAATTCAATGATGAAATAGTGCTTTAATCCTTCATGAATAAGGGATCGTTCTTTCATTTCTTGCATTCTATCAATATCATTATTTCCACCACTTAACGTGCATACAACTGTTTTTCCCTTTATTTCATCTCTGTATAGATCAAGTGCCGCAATAGAAAGCGCACCAGCTGGCTCTGCTACAATTGCATTTTTCTTATACAGTTCTAAAATCGTCGTACAAACCTTTCCCTCTGGTACTAAAACTATGTCATCAATTACATCTTTACATGTTTCAAAAGTTAACTTTCCTACCTTCTTAACAGCTGCTCCATCAACAAAACTATCAATCTTTTCTAATGCAACATTCTCATTTTGAAGAAAAGCTTCTTTCATAGATGCAGCTCCCATCGGTTCTACACCGATTACCTTTGTAGTAGGACTAACCCCCTTTACATATGTACCAATACCAGATGCTAATCCACCACCGCCAATTGCTGTAAATATATAATCAACTGGTTTCTCCATATCATGCATAATTTCAACAGCGACTGTTCCTTGACCAGCAACGACATACGGATCATCAAACGGATGTACAAATGTCATCCTATTGTCTACACAATAGCGCTGCGCCTCTTGGAAAGAACTATCAAATGTATCACCAACTAATACAATGTCTGCGAAATCACCACCGAAAAATTCAACTTGTGATACTTTTTGCTTAGGTGTCGTTGTYGGCATGAAAATTTTTGACGGAATCTTCAATAAATTACACGTATAAGCAACTCCTTGTGCATGATTACCAGCACTTGCACAAACAACACCATTTTGTAACTTTTCTTTCGGTAAACTTTGAATTAAATTATACGCACCACGAATTTTGAAAGAACGAATAACTTGTAAATCTTCTCGCTTAACATATACGTCACATTCATATTTCTCAGATAAAACTGAATCTCGTTGTAACGGTGTTTTAATAACGATATCTTTCATGCAATTATGAGCCATTAAGATATCTTCAATTTTCACTCTCTCCTTTACATTTTGCACCATTTTATATCATCCTTATCTCTTTTTATATTGGCTCAATCAAAATCCGGGATTTTCAGAACTGCACCTGTATTCGCCGATGTTACCATTTGTGCATAACGTCCAAGCCACCCAGTTTTCACTTTTGGTTCTGGTCGTTTCCATCCTTTTTTACGCTTCTCTAATTCCTCATCACTAACTCTCACTTCTAACAAGCGTTCCTCAACATCAATACATACAATATCTCCTTGTTCAAGAAGTGCAATCGTTCCGCCAGCAGCTGCTTCTGGTGAAATATGCCCTACTGAAATACCACGTGAAGCACCAGAGAAGCGACCATCAGTTAAAAGTGCAACATCTGCTCCTAATCCCATACCAGCAATTGCTGATGTTGGTGCTAACATTTCCGGCATACCTGGCCCGCCTCTTGGCCCTTCATAACGAATAACAACTACATCTCCTTTCTTAACTTTTCCAAGCATAATACCGGCAAGCGCCTCATCTTGTGAATTAAAAATAACACAAGGTCCTTCAAATCGTTTTACTTCTGTTGCTCCGCTTTTAATAACCGCTCCGTCTTTCGCAAGGTTTCCTTTTAATATACGTAATCCTCCTTCTTCACTATGAGGATTTTCTAGAGAATGAATAACTTCCTTATCTTGAATCTCTGCATGAGCAATGTTTTCTCTTAATGTTTGCCCAGTAGCAGTTATACGATCAAGGTGAAGTACCCCTTCTTTTCGGCTCATCTCTTTCAAAATTGCACTAATCCCGCCTGCGCGATCGATATCTTCCATATGCCAATTAGAAGCTGGACTTACTTTACATAAATGCGGTACACGCCTTGAAACTGCATCAATGCGGTTCATATCGTAATCTAACCCCGCCTCTTGTGCGAGTGCTAACGTGTGTAATACTGTATTCGTTGATCCACCCATCGCCATATCAAGTGCAAACGCATCATCAATTGCTTCTTGCCATCGGACCACCTGAAACGAAAACAGTTGGAATGTTTATTCGAAGTGCAGCCATCATCATACCTGGTGTAATTTTGTCACAGTTTGGAATACAAATCATTCCGTCAAACCAGTGTGCATTTACAACCGTTTCTACTGAATCTGCAATGATTTCACGACTCGGAAGCGAATAACGCATACCGATATGGCCCATCGCAATACCGTCATCTACTCCAATTGTATTAAATTCAAATGGAACCATGCCTGCTGCACGTACTGCTTCTTTAACAAGTTTCCCAAACTCATTTAAGTGCTTATGACCTGGAATAATTTCAATAAAAGAATTACAAATTGCTATGAATGGTTTATCAAAATCTTCATCTTTTAAACCAGTTGCTTTTAATAAACTACGATGCGGAGCTTTATCAAAACCTTTTTTAATCATGTCACTTCTCATCTTGTCAAATCCCTTCTTACACATTTTTTCTCTTACTTAATCTATTTTTTAAAATAAAAACTCTCACCTCAGCAATCAACTACTACTTAATAGTAGCTTTGATTGCTGAGGCGAGAGTTTCGCGTTACCACTCAGCTTCCTTACACTTCTCACGAAATATAAGCTTTGTAGGTCCAACCAGACCCCCGTCCTTTTACCGGAGACGATGCCGCCGCCCTCTACTCAGTTTCCCTTTCGCAAGCGATGCTCCGAGGTGATCTTCAATGATTAGATTGTTACTACTCTCACAGCCTTGGAGTAGCTCTCTGAAACGGTCATAATCATCTACTTTCCTCTTCTTTGCATATACATAATGCAAATTCCGAAAATTCATAATTTACTTTTATTTGTTAAACGTATTATAGGACTTTGTTCTTTTCATTGTCAATATATTTTTTGGAAATTTATTTTTTTATCTCAATTCATATACTAAAAAGTTATTTATTTTTCTCAAAACAAAATTGGAATGAACTTCTTACACGTACTCATATATTACTTAAGTATGTTTGCTTTTCTACATAAAGAAAAACAACTTAAAACATATATTTTCAAATCTTTTTTATTGCGCAATAAAACATTTTATATAATACTGTATAAAACATATACATTTAGGAGGATTACAGCAATGTCTGAAAAAACATACGAACTCGCAACCTTCGCAGGCGGTTGCTTTTGGTGCATGGTAAAGCCATTTGATGAACTTCCTGGTATTCATAAAATACTTTCTGGCTATGCAGGTGGTCATGTAGAAAACCCAACATACGAACAAGTAAAGACTGGAACATCTGGACATTTAGAAGTTGTACAAATTACATTCGATCCTTCTATTTTTCCTTATCAAAAATTACTAGATTTATATTGGCCACAAATTGATCCAACTGATGACGGCGGACAATTTTTCGATCGTGGTCCATCTTACCGCACAGCAATTTTTTATCATAAYGAAACRCAAAAAGAGCTTGCWGAAAAATCAAARCAARCTCTWGCAGAAAGCGGTATGTTTAAAGGTCCTATTGTGACTGAAATTCGCTCAGCTGCACCTTTTTATGAAGCAGAGGAATACCACCAGCATTTCTATAAAAAGAATCCAGAGAAATATGCTACCGAGCAAAAAGAATCTGGTCGTGAAGACTTTATAAAAGAAAATTGGCAAAAATAATAATAAAAATGCATCGTACCTTTTAAGTACGATGCATTTTTATCTTTGAAAAAAGTACCATACAATGATGAGAACAACCGCTGTTAATGTCCAAAGTGCTATCTTGTTTTTTAATCTATTCTTTTTCTTCGTCATTTCATTCCCTCCCTATAACTATTAAGCATATTCAAGATTTCCTTTGTTTGATTGTCCACTTGATGAATGTGAATAAATCCGTACAAATTCTTATAGCAAGACAGCCAATTATTCCGATTAACAATCGCGATTTATTAGAAATTAAACATTCTTATTACCCATCAACAAATATTTAGATTAACAAAATATTTGGATCGGGCAATCGGATACTGTGCCAGCTGTCTACATCGCATTGGCCATATTCGTTATCACCCACCGCTACCACTGTGCCGTCTGATTTAAGACCGACTGTATGGACACAACCCGCCGCTATCGCTACAATATCGCGCCAATCACTTACATCACATTGACCATGTTTATTATTACCCACAGCCGTCACYATGCCGTCTGATTTAAGACCRATTGTATGATTACTCCCTACCGCTATCGCCACAATATCGCGCCAATCGCTTACATCACATTGRYCATGTTTATTATTACCCACAGCCRTCACCATACCGTCAGATTTAAGACCAACTGTATGAAGATATCCYGCCGCTATCGCCACAATATCACGCCAGCYACTTACATTGCATTGGCCATATCGATTATTACCCACAGTCGTCACAGTTCCATCCAATTTAAGACCGACTGTATGCCAGTCACCCACCGCGACCGCCACAATATCTCTCCAGCCGCTTATATTGCATTCTTCTTCTTTATTTCGCCCCACYGCTATTACCGTGCCATCCGGTTTAAGGCCAATAGTACGACGCCATCCCGCCGCAACCGATACAATATTATGCCAGTCGTTTACATCGCATTGATCATGCTTATTCCACCCCACCGCTTCCACAGTATTATCACTTTTAAGAGCGATTGTATGAGCGTTCCCAGTGTTCGTCGCCATATGAACATTGCCCGCAGCGACTGCTTCCATATCACACCAGCTGCTTACATTGCATTCACCTTCTTTATTTCGCCCCACTGCTACCACCGTGCCATCCAATTTAAGAACAACAGTATGACCACGCCCCGCTGCTATCGTATCTTTAGGCCACCGTTTCATTTTTAATATCTCTTCTTTCGGTGAAATGTAATTCATGTTTTACCTCCTTGTATATAAGCAACCATATCAAAATAAATATTTTCATCAAATTTTATTATAAATGATCTGACTTTTTATAAATCTACATCTACGAAAAAGACTACTATTACTTCTTTAAAAAAATAAAAACCTCCAGTTTAAATACTAGAGGTTCCTTCTTTATTTCTTCAATCGTTCAATAAAATCGTTCAATTTATCAAGTGATTTCATATTCTGATTACAAGCTACACCATCTTTGCAAATATAGTTTCCCTTTTTCACGAAAGTTCCTGGTATATTACCTTTAATTTCAACTAAAAACATCCCTACTTCTTCATGTCCATGACATAATGAACAAATGCTCTTTTTATTTAAACTTTGGAACGTCCCTTGCAGACCAACAAACTTATTTTTATCATTTTTCGCTATAATAAATTTCCTGCTTGACCCTTTATCAATCCAGCTTAAATAAGATAATTCTTTCATGTCCAGTTCTTCCATATCAGGGAGCTTTAATTTTTTCGCTTTAGGAAATAATTTTTTTAATGTTTGTGCTGTAACTTCCTGAAACGGAATGACATACGGATTTATTTTCATTAAAAACGATTCTGCATCTTCTCTATTTTGAACTGTTAATACCGTATCAATTAACTCTTTCTGTTCATCCGTTAAATTCTCAAATACATGTATTATCTTTTCAATCGCAAGTGATTTTAACGCTTGAATTACACCTCTATCATTTGCCGTTGCATGCCCATTTGCTAAAATATAAGCTTGTGACTTTATAAAATTGTATTGATCACTTCTAATAAAAGCTTCCATCTTTATCACTCCATACAAATTGTTGATCTAGTCTTATTGTATACAATGATTCAGCTTTTTGATATGTAAAAGATAACTTAGAAATGAACATTACATACTCTGACTATGTTCTACCGAGGCATTTCCTGACAAAAGAAACCATCATCTGTTTTCCATTCTGCATATAATACATCTTCAAATTTAGTAATCCCTTTTTGCTTTATTTGTTTATAAAGCCATCCTTCATCAAAACCTGCTTCCCTCAAATTATCTTTCACTACTTTTCCATCACTAATTAATGAAATCGGTAAGTATACAGGCTTATGTTTTAAACTTAAATCATTTATAGTGGGCGATTCATATTTGCTTTTTTTCAATACACTTATGTTTCCGTTAGGTTCTAATATCATATACTCAACTTCTCGGATTGAAAATATATCTTTTTGTTGTCTTAGTATTTGCTGTAATTGGTTTATGTCCAAATGATTTGAACTTAGTTGTTCCCGGTCAATATATCCATTACGGATAATGATTGACGGAGAG
>NZ_JBFTMA010000371.1:0-4204 GCF_056396725.1 Bacillus sp. 05T31 | reverse complement strand
CTCATTATCATTTCACTTTATTAAAACCAGCGCTCAGTTACAACTTTTTTACGTGTATAAAATTGAACGCCATCCGTACCATTTGTACCAAGATCTCCAAAGAATGAAGCTTTGTTTCCTGCAAATGCGAAGAATGCCATTGGTGCTGGAACATTAACGTTTACACCAATCATACCAGCATCAATATTGTCTCGGAATGTTTGTGCATGTTTTCCATTTGATGTATAAATAACAGCACCATTCGCAAATTTCGATTGATTTGTCAGCTTAATACCTTCTTCTAAATCTTTTACTCTTACAATACTTAATACCGGAGCGAAAATTTCATCTTGCCAAATTTTCATTTCTTGATTTACACCATCAAAGATTGTTGCACCAACAAAGTAACCTTCTCCAACTTCTTCATTGATTTTACGGCCATCTACTAGTAAACTTGCTCCATCTGTTACACCACTATTAATATAGCCTAAAACACGTTCTTTATGAGATTCACGGATTAATGGTCCAACATAATTATCTTCGTTGAAACCGTCACCTACTTTTAACTTCTTCGTTTCCGCTACTAATACATCAATGAATTCATCAGCAATTTCATCAACTACTGCTACTACTGAACATGCCATGCAGCGCTCTCCACTACTTGCAAACGCAGATCCAATTACACCTTGTACTGTTTTTTCAAGATTGCAATCTGGCATTACAATCGCATGGTTTTTCGCACCTGCTAACGCTTGTACACGTTTACCATTTTTTGTACCAGTTTCATATACGTAGCGTGCCACTGGCTCAGAGCCAACAAACGAAACTGCTTGAATATCTTTATTTTCTAAAATACTATTTACAACATCTTTTCCGCCTTGTACTAAATTTAATACCCCTTTTGGAAAACCAGCTTCATAGAATAACTCTACAAGTCGCTCAGCTAAAAGTGGCGTTCTTTCAGATGTTTTTAATACGAATGTATTACCGCAAGCAATYGCAAGTGGGAACATCCAKMATGGAAYCATCATMGGGAAGTTAAAMGGTGTAATACCAGCAACAACTCCGATTGGGTAGCGCCAAATCGATCCATCAATTCCACTAGCAATATTCGGAAGAGCTTGTCCCATCATTAAATTTGGTGCTGATGTTGCAAGTTCTACCGCTTCAATACCACGCTGTACTTCACCAGTTGCATCCGTTAGCGTTTTACCGTTTTCTAGCGTAATGATTTTTGCAAGCTCATCTTTATTTTCTTGTAACAGTTGTAGATATTTGTATAGTTGTCTTGAACGATTTGGAACTGGCACTTTAGACCATGTTTTGTATGCCGCTTTTGCCGCTTCAACAGCTTTTTCAACATCTTCTTTTGGAGAAAGTGGAACGTAAGCGATGATTTTTCCAGTTGCCGGATTCGGAACCGCTTCTACTTCCGTACCAGTAGATTCTACCCATTCGCCATTAATATGATTTTTCACTCGTTTAATTTCAGTTGTAATCATTATATTCTCTCCTTTTTTATCATGGTTTTTATAAGTGCACTATTTTTGATTAGAAATTAATTGTTCGCTAACTTTCTTATATAAAGCAGCCATATCGTTTTCACCATATCCTGCCTCACTCGCTTCTTCATATACGTTTAATAGCATCTCACTTACTGGTAAGTGAAGTTCACTTTCTTTAGCTAAATCTACCGCAAATCCTAAATCTTTCTTTAATAAATTTACAGTAAAGCCWGGCTCATAATTTTCTGATGCAATGAAACTTTTATAATTACGCTCATAAATTCTACTTTGACCGTAACTTACATTTAAAATATCAAACATTTTATCTAAATCCATATTGTTCTTTTTCGCTAATGTTAAAGCTTCACTCACACCAGCTGTATAAAAACCAATTAATAGATTGTTAATTAATTTAACAGTTGTACCACTATCAATCTGCTCACTAACATGGAAAACATTCGCTCCAAGCACTTCCATGACAGATTCAGTTTTCTCATATACTTCTTTCGATCCACCAACCATAAACGTTAATGTACGGTTTTCTGCACCAATTACCCCACCGCTAACAGGTGCTGCTAAAAAGTCTACTTTCTTTTCCTTCGCCGATTCCTCTAATTGTTTGTTTAATTGTGGAGATACTGTACTTGTATCAATTAAAGCTACATTCGAGTGGCTATTTTCAAATAATCCTTCTTCCCCAAAATATACCGCTTCCACAGCACGMGGTGAAGGCAAACTTGTAAAAATCACATCGCATGTCTCTGCTAGTTTTGAGATTGATAGGCCGATAATTCCTCCTTCTTTTTCAAAGGAAGCTTCCGCCTCTTTATTCAAGTCCACTCCATATACTGTGTAGCTAGATTTAACTAAATTTTTAGACATCGGAAGACCCATGTTACCTAAACCGATAAACCCAATCTTTTTCATATCGCTTTCCTCCTATTTACACAATATATTTCCCGCGATTTATAATAACTTTCGCAATATCTCTCTTTTTCGTAAATAAGTTTGAGTATAAAGGCACTAATAATTGACGGATTTCAGCTAATATTTCTTGTCTATTTTGTTCTTCTGTGACAGCTGCTGAAAGAATGGAAATCGCAGCTTCTTCTACTTTACGATATCCTTCTTCACAAATAACACCTGTTATCATTTGCTTCGTACGCTCTTTTTCCTCACCATTTTTACTAACTGCTTTCCTCGTACGTAAAAATGCTGATTCCATGACGTACACGTCCGTCAACATATTTGATAATACGCGTGAATATTCTTGCTCTTGCTCAATTTTTAAACCTGGAGTTTTAGAGAGCGTTTTCAAAGATTGTTTCAACAATTTTTTCGCTAATAAAATGTAACGATGGTTTCTTTCGACATTTGCCACATCAATTTCTACTTCAGCATCTTCTATTTGCTCGATTTGCTTCATTAACATTTTTGCAACTGTTAATCTATTAATTTCATTCGTTCCTTCAAAAATACGACTAATCCTAGCATCACGATATAATCGTTCTACTTCGTATTCTTGCATATAACCGTAACCACCATGAATTTGTACAGCTTCATCTACGATATAAGCAAGTGTTTCAGAAGCGTTTACTTTATTCAGTGCACATTCAATTGCAAATTGGGACATTTTTTTCATAAGATCTTCATCACTCTCATGAATTGCTTCATCAATTACACCCGCTGTACGGTAAGCTGCACTTTCTGCTCCATATGTAGAAATAATCATATTGGCAATTTTCTCTTGAATCATCGTAAAATCTACTAATTCCGTTTGGAACTGTTTTCGCTCTTTTCCATATTGAACTGATAAACCGATTGCTTGTTTTGCTGTTCCAATATTTCCAAAAGCAAGTTTTAGTCTAGCGAAGTTAAGAATATTAAGAGCTACGTGATGCCCTTTCCCAACTTCCCCTAAAATATTTTCAGCGGGGATGACAACATCTTCTAAAATAAGCGTCGCTGTTGAAGATCCTTTAATCCCCATCTTCTTTTCTTCTAATCCTATTGATACACCTTCACATGTTCTTTCGACAATAAACGCTGTCATTCCTTTATTTGTCTTCGCAAAAACAACGTATACATCTGCCATATGAGCATTTGTAATCCACTGCTTCTCACCATTCAACTTCCAAGCAGTACCATCTTCATTCAATACTGCACTCGTTTTTGCACTTAATGCATCAGAACCAGCATTTGGCTCAGTTAAAGCATAAGCCCCAATCCATTCTCCTGATGCGATTTTCGGCAAATACTTTTCTTTTTGTTCTTTCGTTCCGTAATATATGTAAGGCAACGTACCAACACCTGCGTGTATATTAAAAGAAACGCTAAATGCACCAGCGTAACCCATTTTCTCTGCTACAAGACCTGAGACAGCCTTTCCTAACTCGAATCCGCCATAATCTTCTGGTACCTCAATGCCTAATAATCCAAGTTCCCCAGCTTTCTCAAATAATTGACGAGAAACTTTATAGTTATGTTGTTCAATATTCTCAATTTGCGGGACAATTTCTTGTTTAACGAATTGTTCTGTCGTTTTTGCAATTAAATCTTCATCCCCTGAAAAATCTTCTGGTGTAAAGAAAGTATTATTCACATCTTTATTGAGTGAAAAAAATTCATCCCATGGTAACTTCGTTTTCTCCATCTGAATCCCCCTATCATTTCGGCCTTCGTTGATCTTTGCATATGCTCGTCTACGATGAGTGGAATAT
>NZ_JBFTMA010000370.1:0-4205 GCF_056396725.1 Bacillus sp. 05T31 | reverse complement strand
TAATTAAATAGTTCTATATTTAATCGGTTTGTATCCTCAATCTCTTCTTTTGTTGCAAGACCTATTCGTTCTTTTTCCCAATTTTCTTGGCCATCTCCATTCATATAGAAACGGAAGGTTGTAATTGGTCCATATGTAAAATCATTTGTGATTGCGACTTGAGGTAGAGCCTCACGCAACTTCTCTCTAAATAATAGATTTACACGAACATAATTTGCTAATAATTTTTGATATCCTTCAATTCCAAAGGCTAATAGATTGATATACATGGGAATAGCGCTACCAGCTCGTGAACATTCTAAGGTATAGCCTGTATGATAACTCCCATAGGATCTATTACCAAGATAAGGTGTATCATCCTGTTCAATGTCCATCAGTTGTAAATCAGTATGATTTTTTACGATTAAAATACTTGAAGCATAAGGTGTTTGTCCTAACTTATGAAAATCAAAACATACACTGTCTGCAAGGGACATATATTGCATTTTATCTTGTACGTATTGTAAGGCATTTTTCACATTAGGTTCAAATGAGAGTGAATTTTCTTCAAAACTATAATTATTAAAGAAACTATAGAATCCGCCCATTGCAGAATCAGCATGGATATAAATAGGTTTTAATTTATATTTTTTCTGTATTGTTTCAGCGCTCTCTTTAATTTTTCTTATATCATCAATAGTAAATGTATCTGTTGAACCCATAGTAGCTAGAATATAAAGAGGGATACCGCCATTTTTAATAACTTGTATCATTTTAGCCTCTAAATCTTCTATATCCATAGAATTTGTATAAGGATCAGTCTTCACTTTTATTAAGTGATTTGACCCAATGCCAGTTGCTTCAGCTGACTTTAATAAACTATAATGTGCATTTTCAGAAGCAAAGCAATATACATTTTGTGGAGCGCCATGTTCTTTTGCTAATGGGAATTGTTTTGAAATTGCTAAACGTAAGCTCGAAAATACACAACCTTGTCCACCCCATGTTGTATAACCACCGCTATTATGTGGATTATAACCAATCAGTTTTGAAAGCATGGATACAACTTTTACCTCTGCTTCAGCTGCCCCTGGGCCATAGACATCCCAAACGCCATTACCATTTAAAAGTGCCATGGTTAGTATACCCAATAGTGATGGAATACTTGGTAGTGGTACAGCATTAGACAAGTAGTATTTATTGGGATAAGGATGGCCATTCATAAATTGGTTTAGCTCTTCTATAACCTCAGACATAGTGATTCCAGCTAGTGGTATATGACTTTGGTGAATTAAGCTATTATAGTATCCTTCTGATTTTTCCTCACATTTACCTAAAGTAGCTCGCTCTTCATTTTTTAATTGGTCAAGATTTTTAATTATTTTCTGCATAGATTCTAATAAAAGTTGTTGTTTTTCTTCATTTCCGTCAACGCTCGGAAATAGTTTTAAAATATCTTGCATGCAGTCACTTCTCCTTGTAAAAAACTGGATTTTTATTTTACTTGGTTAAACATAAGGGTATAATAATTTGTAATTGCCCTTTTGAATCCTTAGAAATGAGGAGCTATTTAGAAAAAAATGTAATTCCATAGAAAATTATATGAACTATGGAATTTAAAGTAAAGAAAAATTTTTTGATTTATTTTTAAAAAAGTAATTGTGAGATAATGAAGTTTCTAAAAATATATCTGAATTAATTGTTTATTTAATTTATATGTTGTCCTAACATGTATTGAACTAGTGTAGTAGATATTTTAATATAATGTAGAACGTATTATAAGGTAGTTGAATAAAAGTGTTCAACTACCTTATAGACTGTAGATATTGTTAGGAAAAGATAAAAAAATAAGGTGGAAGTGTTAAAGATATGTTCTAGTGGAGAAGAAGTAGTGGTATGGATTTGATAGTAAAATTAGCATGAATTTTTATGGAAGAATAATTATTGGATCAAAGTTTTTTAATCAATTCAATTTCATTATTTAATAATAATGGACGAGTTAAGTGTAAAGAATTTTCTTCAACCTGAGTAGAATTTTTTGCACCAGGAATCGCAACTGAAACGGCTGGGTGGCTTAAAACATAACGTAAGGCGATTTGCGCTAGACTTCGATTTGATCGTACAAGTGAACCTAATTTCTCTACTTTGTTTAACTAATTCCCCGAAATTCATCTCCCACCTACCGTTGGGCTAGCTCCCTTCACACGCTTGAGGAAGGAGAATTCTTTCGTTAAATGTACAATAATATAAACCTATAACTAAATAATGTGTTGCTATTAATTTGGTAGAATAGCGAGGATCAAGAGAATTGATTATATACAATTTTCGGAAGAAATGAAATTGAGAATTGAATATACTTTCAATCTTATCTTTTTTATTTTTAACATGTTGTGCAATTCAAAATTGATACATAAAGTCTTACAGAGGCTTATACGCATCGTAAATTCTGTAAGATAAATTAAATATATTAAAATAATTTCGTGATTAAACTTATTTGGTGATGCCTTATACAATAAAAAAAGAGTTAATTAGTCCTTTTTATGGTAAAATATTCTTGAGGGTATATCTTCTATAAATCTGATTTCTATTTTTAAAAATTAATAATTTATCTAAAACAGTATTAGATAGATTATCAATCTTATGAAATAGGTTTATGTATATAAGTGAAATGACAGGACTATTATGAATTGATGAACAGGCAATCACTTAAAGTTTTTTCTTAGAAATTTTAACTTAACAAGTTTCATTACAATTCTCAAGTGTCATCTCAGGTATTAAAAGAACTATTTTAATTAATAATCAGCAATGATGGTAACAAATCTATGAAATACAAAATATCAGTTGGAAAAATGGTACTTAAATTTTAGCCAGTTAAATAATATATATGTTTATTATTAATATATTTTTATAATAAATTATCTTATTATTTTATTTTTTTAGATATTTTTTAAAAATACGTCTTTTTTTTTTGAATATTTGATGGTATATTATTTCCAGACAATGTTGTGGTAAATTATTGAATTTATAACATCATTTTCAAAAAAAACAAAAAGGTAGGTATTGAAATGGAAACTGAAAAATATTTACAAGTTGTAGAAGATGAAGAGATTGAACAATTAGTTGGTGGTGCGGGACCTGGTTGGGTTGAAACTTTAACTAAAGATTGTCCTTGGAATGTGCCTGTAGCATGCGTCACGATTATGGGACAAAGAATTTGTAAAAAATGCTACTAATAGTTAAAGAGAGTAAGGCGAAAGGCCTTACTCTCTTTAATGAGAATGAATTTTTAACTGTTTCTCCTACCTATAAAAAGAAGAGGTTATTATGAAAAATAATTCACATGGAATTTTGAATACAATAGATAATGGATCACATTCTTTAGTAACAAAAGAATACCTAGAAAAAAATTTTGTTATCTTTTTAGAGGATTTTTCATGTAATGATGTCATTAAGAATGACGAAAACTATAACTTTCAAAAAATAATACAAACATATGTAGTATTCTTTAAAAATATGATAATAAATAAAATTGATTTTTTTGGTAATGTTGAGAGGGTTTCTGAATCGATAATGTTTGATTTAGAAAAAAGACTATACCAAGTATTAAGGCCATCCTTAATTGTATACATAAATAAACTTAGAGTAGAAAATGCTTTAATAGGAATGGATACCAATGAAGAATATAAGTATTTTACAAAGAATTTCTTTCATTTAAAAAATTTTCATATGAATTTTTTTAAAATGTTACCTGTATTAAACGAAAAAATTTTTACAATAATTGAAAATGAAATAAATTATATGATTTGGTTACAAGGAGCTCTTGAAAAAGATCAAAAAGAAATTCATAAAATGTCGGGTTTTAATATTATGCATGTAGAAAAAATTATTAACCTAGGTGACTATCATAATAATGGAAAGAGAACAATACTTTTAGAAGATAAATTTAATAATAAGGTAATTTTAAAACCAGTCGATTTGAAAAATTCTATCTTATATCATAGTTTAATTAATCAACTGAATAAGGATTTAAATACAGATATCTTTATTCCGCAAGTAGTTAATAAAAGAAATTATGGATATATGCAATACATTAATCATGAATCATGTGAATCTAATGAGCAAATTAAAGATTATTATTATAATTTAGGTGTAGTGCTTTCTGTAATGTATTTGATTAATGGAAGTGACATACATAATGAAAATATCATAGCTAAACAATCCTCACC
>NZ_JBFTMA010000369.1:0-4209 GCF_056396725.1 Bacillus sp. 05T31 | reverse complement strand
AATCAGAACGAGAAGTGTACATAAATCATACTTATATCATCCAATTTCCTTAACCCCAAGTACTTCAACAAAGTAATTATATGTATTACTAAGCAATGGATCCTCTGGTATATAAATAATTAGACCGTTTCTTCCCCTTGTTAATAATACTCTGTAGATATTCTTTAATATTTTTAAAGGATCTTTATATTCCTTTAATCCATCATACAGGTCTCCAGTTTGATTGTTACGAGAAAATGTTTGCCATTGCTTCCAATTGCCTTTCTTACTAAGTTTGATTAAATCATGTCCCCAATAAATGACTGGATAGTCAATTTCAAGACCTTGGGAATCAAATTCTGTTACATAGGAATTAAAATCCTTACAATTTTCCTTGTACCATTCCCCTAATTTTTCTCTTGGAATAGAATGTTTTTCCTTATATTCCAAGTCATATTGTGTAAATGAACTTGTTACCAGCCCATATGTCTCCAAACTTTCATCAATCAGTTGTCTTACTTGTTCTTGAGCTTTCTGCAAAGATTTTGTTACAAAAATCGAAAAATATTTTTGCTCATCATAAATTGATTTTAATAAATCCCTCGCACTTTCGGTTTCATTTTTCAAAACGGCATCAATCCATTGGGGGAATTTATCTGCCCCATGTCCTCTTAAATATGAATTTAAATATAAACTATCATCAAAGACTGAATTTGTTCCTTTAAGAATATTTCTGTATTTTGTTGGAGCAAAGATCCTTGTTTTACATTCATCAACTTTTACACTCTTGATAGCAGTAACCCAACTATTGATTCCATCTTCTTCGCCCCGGTAAATCTCTTGACCATCCCCAACTAAACATATTAACGTTTTTGAACTTTTTAATTGCTTTATACTATTAAGCAAATAATAAAGTAAGACTTCGGGTTGACTTTTTTCCAACTGGTTCTTTTTTTTCATTTGATCTTTTCCCCAAGCTCTCTGTGCTTCATCAAATACAAGTATTTTCTCTTTTTTTATATCACTTTCACCTAAAAACACTCCAGTTTTTAAATATCTGATTATAGGATCTAAATAATGAGAAACAGCATTTATATATGCTTCACTATATATGCTTCTCACTTCTTGAACCTTATTACATGCCTCATTAATTTGAAATTTTAAAACATCTACTAAAGGGCCATTACCTGATAAATATAGCGCTGAACTACTTTTATTAGATTGATTTATATAATCCCTCACTATTTTTAATCCAAGTAAAGTTTTTCCTGCTCCGGGATCACCAGAGACTAATATAATATTTAATGTATCATCTTCAGAATTACCTACAATATCCTTAATCGAACTAAGAACCCCTTCGATATTAGATTTAGATCTCATTATGGCAGGTAAATCTGTTGAGTTAAATATCCGATCTATTGCATTTAAGATATCTGGGATTGCTTCATAATTTGAATTAAACCACTCTGAAACTTCATCATCATTAGAGATATCTTTAATTTCTTTACTGATAATTTGAGTGAAATTGTCTTTATATAAAACATTTTTTTCATTTATTATTGTAGTTGGATGAGTGTAAACAATAAATGGTTTAACCCTTAAGTTATTTTTATAAGTATATTCGTGATATTTTTCAAACCTCATACAATAATTTTCTACCTGGCCACGGTGAGCATCTATATAAGCACCTGCATTTTCTCCACTTTTAAACTCTAGTACAAGTAAACTAGAGTTTGTAAGCACAAGTACATCTGGTCGCATACCGTTTTCTAATTTATATTCAAAAATTATTGTTCCTTCCTTTTGCGTTGAGGGTAAATTATAAAGCTCCTTCTTTAAAAATACAAAACAATCATCCCAAGCACTAAGTTGCGATTTGCTTACACTAAAGCCCAAACTTCCTAATTTATCTGTAAATTCCTTTTTATCGGGAATACTTAAAAATTCCTTTATTTTCAATTTCCATCCACGACTCATTTTAATTCCCCCCTAGAAAAATATTCCTATAACAATTCTACTATAAAAAATTAATAAGTTGTAAAAATGCAAAAACAATTCATAATATTACACGAAATTGAAATAAGTTATTTAAAATAAAATAGACCATCGGTATCGATGACCATGGATATTTTTTATCTTGAACTAAAAGCCCCCTGTTAATGGTTAACTTTTATCTATAAAAATCATACAAAATTTCCTCACTCAATAATATTCCACATATTTCAAGATGTGTTTTTCGCTGTGCAAACAATCTCCTTAATAGTTCTTATTTTTCATTAAAAGTAGAATGATTTTCTGCTCCAACTAAAGAGGTAAAATAGACATGTCCATTATAAAAATCCGGATATATATATCCGGATTTTTATTTTATTATTTATTTGTTTAAGATATATTGTCTTGCTCTTCTGGATTTAGAACACTATAATTTTGTAAATACTTGCGATAGTTCTTAACTAGTTTCTTTTCGAGAACTTTGCGTCCCTCCACTACTTCTATGTTCATATTATTAATTGTAGGAAATTTTGATGTAATAGATACATTTGTAATTGGTGGTGCAACAACTAACCACTGAATATTTAAAAGATCCAGTAAACAAAAAACTCCTTCAACCAGTTCTGGTGCTGACATTGTTCCAAATGGATTATCCGTGACAAGGAATAACGGACTGTTTTCCTCTACCCTTTGTCTCATTATCATTGCTATCACTATAAAATGTGCCAGTAGGGTTTGTCCCCCACTCTTTGTTGAAGAAGTCATACTTCCATGATTAATTGTCTCCCATTCTTTATATACGGCATGCTTGGCTTCACCTCGAAGTAATCCACCTTCAATACCAGGGATATGAATCATCAATCTTGGGAAATCACCCATTGCCTTTAAAACCAATTTTGATATGTTTACACTTTTAGCAATATCATGCACTGTAAAATAATCTATCTCATTCTTATATTTGCTAACATAAAAGTCAATTTCGTTCATACAAAATTCTTTGATTAATGGCTTAATATCTTCTACATTTATTGGAAATGGAAAGTTCTTATTGTATTTTATTAATGGAAATCGCTCTTTTTTCCAATTGACAACTGTCAATTTCCTAACTATGTCTTGAAGGCCATTAATAACATCCAGCACTCTTCTGGATTGTCGTTCTGCACACAATTCAATCGCTTTATCCGCTTTTTCTTTTTGTTCGAGTTCATCTTGCAGGTTGTTTTTTGCCCAATCAAGATAGTTATTCAAAGAAGCTACAGCATCATCAAAGCTCATATCACGAATAGTAGATAAAAAGTGAATTAATTCTTTTTGATAAGTTTCCGGAATATTATTAAAGGATTCAATTTTTTCTTTTATCTGTGTAATACGTTTACTCAGTGTTTCTTGATAACGGCGATAATGCATGGTAACTGTATTATATTTGTGATTCCACTGAGTGAAATATCCCATAGGATTTTCATGGATAGATACTCTTTCTTCCTCTAATAATATTTGTCCAGAATGAGCTGGCAAATCCAAGTCTTTAAGAAGACGAGTTATTTGTTCAATTCCTTCAAGGGATGTATGAAGTTTCTGAATTTCAACTCGTGTTTCACTATATTGCCTCTCTAAGAGATTCCGTTCCTTTCGAAATTGTGCTTTCGCTGCTTTACAATCTGGAATTTTTATATATTCAGCACCAAATTGCGGATAATCTTTTTCCATATCCTGCTTCTTTTCTTCCAAACKCTTCTCTAATTTTTGAATTTCCTCACGATTGTATTCTATTCTATTTCGATTTTCAGCCAATTCCACTTGACCTTGATTCAATTGTACTTCTGCCTGAGTAACAAGCGTTACAAGGTGCATTTCATCACTCTCTGGTGTAGTCATTCCCTTCCATATGTCTCCGCTTAATTCCTGAAGGGTATCTTCATGTTCTATTACTTGATTTTGCAACATTTTAACCGCTTGGTTCAATTCAGCCAAACGAATATTTTTATTACTTATGTGCTCATTAACTTCATTGTATTTTATAATATATTCTCGAGCTTCTTTAGACACTGCATAGCGATAAGTGTGTGAACATAAATCTTTACTTTTATCATATACCTGCTGTATCGATACTACCGGCATTCGAATATCACCTAATATATTCCTAATAATACTATAGTTATATCTTACAGATTTCATCCAGTTATCGAAACTGGATTTATTGTTCCCTTTTTGAACAGTAATCTTCTTTTCTTCTTCTAT
>NZ_JBFTMA010000368.1:0-4213 GCF_056396725.1 Bacillus sp. 05T31 | reverse complement strand
GCCTGAACCATGTGCTCTAAAGCAGGTATAACTTCCTCAGTTCTTCGTGTTTTTAAACCACAGTCTGGATTAATCCAGAAATATTTAGGGTCACATACTTGTAAAGATTGTTCTACGATTGTGAACATTTCATCTTTACTTGGGACACGTGGGCTATGAATATCATATACCCCTAGACCAATTCCTTTTTCATATGTTGTATGCTTTAATGTATTAATAAATTCTCCATGACTTCTTGATGTTTCGATAGAAATAACATCTGCGTCTAACGCTCGAATTGCATCTACAATATCTTCGAAGTTACTATAACACATATGAGTATGAATTTGTGTTTCATTTTCTACAGAAGATGTTGCTAAAAGGAATGATTGAACTGCCCATGTAATGTATGCATCCCAATCTTTTTCTTTTAACGGCATACCTTCACGAAGTGCAGGTTCATCGACTTGGATTACTCTAATTCCGGAAGATTCAAGTAATTCAATTTCATGACGAAGTGCTAATGCAATTTGATATGATACTTCTTTTCTTGAAATATCATTTCGAACGAATGACCAATTTAAAATAGTGACAGGTCCAGTTAGCATACCTTTTACTACTTTCTCTGTTAAGCTTTGTGCATATACAGTTTCTTTAATAGTCATTCCACTTATAAAGGCAACATCACCATAAATAACAGGTGGTTTTACGCAACGAGAACCGTATGATTGTACCCATCCGTTTTTAGTAAAGGAGAAACCAGCAAGTCTTTCTCCAAAATATTCCACCATGTCAGTTCTTTCGAATTCACCATGTACTAGTACATCAAGACCAATATCTTCTTGGTAACGAATCCACTTTGCAGTTTCTTTTTCAATGAATTGATTATATTGTTCATTTGTAATATCGCCGTTACGCCACTGTTTACGTGTTTGACGAACTTCAAATGTTTGCGGGAAGCTACCAATAGTTGTTGTTGGTAACAACGGTAATTGTAAAGCTACTTGTTGTAGTTCATATCGTTTTTCAAATGGAAGAGGACGTGAGAAATCATCTTCTTTAAGTGATGTACGTGCCACTTTTACATCTTCACGATTACGTGCAGCTGATGAGCGGATTGCATGATGTGCATTACGATATGTTGTTAAATCGCTACTGATGCTTTCTACACCTTTAGTAAGAGCAGAATGGATAAGGACTAGTTCTTCTAATTTTTGATTAGCAAATGCAAGTGCATCAAATAATTCACTTGTTAAGTGCGTTTCTTCCGTTTTATCAATTGGAGTATGCAATAAGCTACAAGAAGGTTGAACAATTAAACCTTTTGCTGTGATTTGATTTTGTAATGTTGTAAATAAAGAAAGTACATCATCAAGATCAGCTCTCCAAATGTTACGGCCATCTATACAACCGATAGCTAAAATTTTATCAGCTGGGAATCCGTATTTTGAAATAGCATTTACATTACCTTCTTTGCCATGAACAAAGTCTAATCCAATACCAGAAACAGGGAATGCAATAATTTCTTCATAGTTCTCTTCTACACTATCAAAATATGTTTGTAGAAGAAGATTAGCATTTGGAACCTCTTTATGAATAGCTTCGTAAAGTTCTTTCGCTTGATTAATTTCATCTTTTGTTAAAGATGCGAAGATTGGTTCGTCAACTTGAATAATTTGTGCTCCAGCTGCGTGTAATTCAGAGAATAATTGTGCATAAGGTGCAACTAGCTCTTTTAAAATAGTGGCAAATTGCTCTTCGTTATAACCTTTTGCTAGTTTTAGGAATGTATAAGGGCCTAAAATAACTGGTTTTCCATCAACACCTAACTCTTTTTTCGCTTCTTCATATAAACGAAGAGGACGATTGTCTTTTAAAGAGATTTGTAATCCTTCTTCATATTCAGGAACAATGTAATGATAGTTTGTGTTAAACCATTTTGTCATTTCAGAAGCAACGTGATCTTTAGAGCCGCGTGCCATTGCAAAATATACATCAAGGTAAGAGGTAAACTCTGAAAAACGTGACGGGATGAATCCTAACATGTAGGCCGTATCCAGAACGTGGTCATAATATGTAAAATCGCCAACTGGAATTAATTCAATTCCCTTTTCTTGCTGTACTTTGACGTGTTGAAGGCGAATTTCTTTCATTGTCGTTAAAAATTGTTCTTCATCAATTTTATTGGACCAAAAAGCTTCCAATGTTTTTTTCCACTCTCGTTGTAGTCCGATACGTGGATAACCTAAGTTACTTGTTTGAATTGCCATTTTAAATTCCTCCCTAATTGAAAGTAAGCATTTCCGTTTACTCGGAAATACCTATAACAAAAAGCATAAAGGCATAGAAAAATAAGCCTTCCTTTTTGTTCTTAACACCTCATCATCATCCGTGAGTCTATCAGTGTTGTTAAAATAGGCAGGTATCCTGACTTATGCTTCATATAATTTCTTTCACCTTCCCGTTTTCACAGTGGCACAAAAAAGAAATCTCAGCATTTACAGTGGCGGGACCGTGTTGGAGTTTCACCAAACTTCCCCTTTAAACACGAAGTGAAATATTCGTGTACCTATTTTCCTTTTGAAAGGAATTTAACAAGCGATATGATATTGAAACAAATTCTAACACAATTTTCGGAATTTTGTCCACTGTTTTAAAATAAGAAAATTCTAAAGTTTTTTATTCTTATCATTCGTATTATTCTGATTTTTTCAAGAGGGAAGAGAGGTTGGGGAAATTGAAATGAAGTGCGATTAAACTTGTAAAGAAGTGGATATCTGTACAGAGATAAGATGCCATTTATGTTATTCAACAATTGGCTCATCTTATGTCGAACCTAAAACAAGCATACCCCCTTCCTAAATTAGAACGGGGGTATGCTTGTTTTAGGTTTTACAATGAAATAACTTTATTGTCTTTTTACAGTTTCTTCTTTATAAGTTCAACCTTCATCTATATCAATTTCTGAAAGTCGTCCTGCAACTGCATCTGTAAGGAGGGTGTTTAACCATTGCAATTCAACTGTAATATGTTCAATAACGCTTTGTAAAATATATAGTTGTGCACGAGGAATGTGTCCTTTGCTACAATCATAAATAGTTTGCATTTTATGTAAATATTGAACGGTATCATTTTTCTTTTTTTCTAAAATAGGAATTAACTCTTGATCATCACCAAAATGAGCGAAAGAGAGTGCCGAATAAATTGGTTTATATATTTGATTTTTTGCCTCAAATTGTTTTAATAGTAACGTGTGAAATAACCGTTTACCTTCTTCTGTTATATGAAAGATTGTTTTATCGGGTCTATTCGTATCTCGAACAATCGTGGTAATACGAATTGCACCCTGCTTTTCTAATTGTTCGAAGGCGTAGTAAAGTGATCCTTTTGCATATTTAATATAACAATCCATTTGTCGTTCTTTCATGATGTGCTGCACTTCATATGGATGTTTATCTCCTTCAAGTAGCAAGCCGAGAATGACTAATTTCATGCTCATGCTGTCTCAACTCCTATAAATAAAAACTTTATACATATTATAAACGGCATATCCGTTTTCATAAAGGGATATGCCGTTTCTTTTCTCTATATTAACTTACTTGCTTTTGTTTTTGTTTCGTTTTTGGACCTGTAAAGAGGCGTTCATTTCCCATAAGTAAAATACAAATAATACTTAGTACAGCCGGGATCAGTGCCCAGAAGAATGTACTGGCAATAGAGGTAGCGAGAGCATCTTTAATACCAGTTAATATTTCAGCTGGAATCTTATCGGTAGCACCTTGTGATAATAAGAAACTTGTGTCTCCGCCTTTTGGAGCTAATTTAGCTAGTTCAGGAGGGAACACAGTGTTTAATTTAGTAGTAAAAATATGGTTTTGAATTGTACCGAAAATCGTTACACCAAGAGTCATACCGAGTGAACGGAAGAATGAGTTTGTTGATGTAGCAGAACCACGGTCTCGCATTTCTAACTTGTGGATAGAAGACATACTTAAAACTGAGAACGAGAAACCAACTCCAAGTCCAGTGAGAACCATAAATAGCGTTACAAGTAGACGAGGTGTATCCATTGTTAAAGTGCTTAGTAAATAAATACCAATTACGAAGAAAACACCAGATACCATCATGATGTTACGATAACTTGTTCGAGAAGCTAAYTGTCCACCWGTTTGACTTCCRATTACAGAKCCWACCATCATAGGTGTYAAAATTAATCCAGCATTTGAGGCTGAAC
>NZ_JBFTMA010000367.1:0-4221 GCF_056396725.1 Bacillus sp. 05T31 | reverse complement strand
TATGTAGAGTTTACAGATAAGCACGGTTTAGATAATTGGATGGAGCTAAGTAGCTTATTTAAAAAAATTGGACTGGACCCAGAGTATTACTTAGTTGTTGATTCAACATCAGATTTACCGTATGACTTTTACCGCGCAGGAGAAGAGGAAGAGCGTCTGCCAATCTTACTTCTTATGCCGAACGGGGAACTTAGAGAGCTTTCGCGTGAATCGGATATTGTTGAGGCGATTACAGGTAAGAAGCGAACGGATCAAAAGTTATTCTATCCGCATGATTTAATCTATGAAGATGGAAGAAAAGGAAAATATAAAGAGAGAATTATCGAGTTGTTAGAGGGAAAGAAATAAGAAGCAGCTAAGAGCTACTTCTTATGAAAAAACTTGAAATTATTTGTCGCTTAAGCGTTTTCCGCCAACTGCATAATGGTTTTTAGACATTTCTTCGATGAAAACAACGATGTTTTCTTCAGGAGCACCAGTTGTTTCGCTTACTGCTGCTGTTACTTTCTCAGCAAGAGCTTTCTTTTGTTCTTCTGTGCGTCCTTCTAGCATTTTCACTGTTACGTATGGCATGTATAATCGCTCCTTTTATGTAAGTTACACTCTTATTATAGCGGATTATGAGGAAGAACAATCGGAAAAACAAATAATTTCTTTTTTTGACATATGGAAGAGGAGATGAGTTATGGATCAGTTATTTAGATACCCATTGCAACAAATTCCATTGGTAGCAATGGCGATTATTATTGCGCTATCTGTGCATGAATTTGCACATGCGTATGTTGCATATAAATTTGGAGACGATACAGCGAAAAAGCAAGGCCGTTTAACGTTATCACCGATGGCTCATTTAGATCCTATCGGTATGATTGCTGTATTAATTCTTGGATTCGGTTGGGCAAGACCCGTGCCTGTTAACCCATATAACTTTAAAAGACCGCGTCTTGCAGGAATATTAGTTTCTATTGCGGGACCGATAAGTAATCTTATCTTAAGTGCAATTGGTTTAATTATTTGGTATAGCTTAATAACATTTGGTGTGTTAGATGCGATGCCACTTGCAGTAGCAGATACGCTGGATCAATTTTTCCAAATTTTTATTATGCTTAATATTGTTTTACTTGTATTTAATTTATTACCAATCCCGCCACTTGATGGTTATCGCGTTGTGGAAGATTTAGCACCAGCAAATATTCGTGCGAAAATGACACAGTATGAAAAGTATGGATCAATTGCGTTATTAATTCTTGTTATTACACCGCTTAGCAATTACACAATTCAACCTATTTTCAATGTTGTTATTCCATATGTATTAGTATTTTTACAAAATATCATTGCGCCTATTTTCAGGCTTTTTTAATCATTAAGCGAGGAGGAGTTTACATATGACAGAGAAAAAGAAAAAAATCGGTTTTAATATCGTGAAAAATGATTCAACAGATGGACATGGTGGTTTTGGCGTTGGGGCATTAAGTTTAGAAAATATTTCTCCTGTATTTGTTGATGTATTAGAGAAAACTGCATTCGTTGATATCGGTGCGATGCATGCGCGTAGTACAGTAGAAAAAGGAATTAAGTTTTTAACAAATAAAGATGAAGTTCCAAACGGAAAACCGTTTTGGCTTGTTTGGGTAACAATTGAAAGAACACCAAACGGTGCTTATTACGCAGGCGCAACAGCCTGTGAAATGACAGTTGATCGTGAAATTCGCCGCGGATATAAATCACTTCCAGAGCATGTAAATAAAATGGATAAATCACTAAAGCGTCACATCATGATTGATCATATGGATGAATCATCTAAAAAAGTACTTGGTACATTCTTAAAAGAGCATAATGAAGCAATTTGGAACGAATCTAGTGAAGAATTGCGTCACGCATTATTAGGCGAGTAAAAATAGCTGACGGATTTCCGTCAGCTATTTTTTTACCACGGGAGATATTTTTTCCACCAACCCGTCTTTTYCTTCTCTTCACTAACCTTTTCGAACTCTTCCTTATCATCAACGTGATCCATACAATACTCTGTTGGCTCTGTACCTTTTGCGAAATACATTTTCACAGAAATGGGACAATTTTTTGTAGCAATCTTACCGTTTTCAGGATTAACATCGACTGCAACAACATCTGCTGGTTGTTTGAACTCTTGTTTAGGCTGTCCATCTAATCCTTTTTCCATTGTATCGGTCCATATTTTTTTTGCGTATCCTTGTTCTGCTACGTTTGAAATGGATTTAGGTTGATCGTATCCAATCCAAACCCCTGTTACGAGCTGCGGGGTAAATCCAATCATCCAACTATCAGTTTCTGTAGAACCAGACTTTCCAGCATATGTTCTTGATAGTTTTGATAACATCGATTGACCGGTCACAGCGGCATAACTGCTTAGTTTTTTATTAAACATGCCTGCCATCATTTCTTCCATCACAAAGGCTTTGCTTTTATCTAGAACTTGTTTACTTTCTAAATGAGCGTCGTATAGCATATTTCCTTCATGATCAACGATGCGCCTTATAAAGATTGGTTTTACTTCTTTCCCGCCGTTTGCAAACATGCTATAAGCATTGACCATTTCAATTGGTTTTACAGGAGATGTGCCGAGAGCAAGAGACGGAACATCTTTTAATGCGCTAGTAATACCGAATTGCTTCGCTGTTTTTGTAAGAATGTCTTCGCCTAAAAATAGATTTGTCTTCACAGCATATACGTTATCAGAAACAGCGAGTGCTTGTGCCATTGTCACAAAGTCGTCTGCATAATAGTTTTTATAATTTTTCGGTTTATATTTGGAAACACCGTCACCTAAAGTGAATACAGTGTATTCGCTTTTTAAGCGCGTAGCAGGGGTGAATCCTCGTTCTAAGGCTGCGTAATATAGGAATGGCTTAAATGTAGAGCCGGGCTGACGAGCGGCTTGTGTAGCTCTGTTAAATTGACTCGTATTATAATCAGTTCCACCAACAAGGGCAGCCACTTCACCCGTTTTTGGATTCATAGAGACGAGGGCAGTTTGGATGTTTGTTGTTTCAGGTATATGATTTTTTACAGCTTGCTCTGCTACAGATTGTAATTTAGGGTCTAGCGTTGTATAAATACGTAAGCCACCTCGCTGTAAGGCTTGCTCATCTAATCCGATATCACGAAGAAGAGAAGCTTGTACAGCATCTTGGAAATAAGGCGCGACCTCTGCCACTTTTTTCGTATCTAATGAGGCGAAAGTTAGCGGTTCCTTTTTTGCCGAGGCAGCTTGCTGTTTTGTAATATAACCTTGTTCTACCATTTCATCTAGTATGAGAGATTGACGCCCTTTAGCACGCTCTTCTTTTAAAAAGGGAGAGTAGAAGCTAGGTCCTTTCGGAATGCCTGCGAGCATACTAGCTTCCGCTAATGTTAATTCTTTTGCAGTTTTATCGAAATACAGGCGAGAAGCAGCTTCGATTCCGTAAGCACCATGCCCGTAATAAATTGTATTTAAATATCCTTCTAAAATATGATTTTTATTATAGTTCACTTCAAGGCGAACGGTATACATTGCCTCTAATAGTTTACGCTTCCACGTTTTATCATGATCTAAGTATAGGTTRCGAGCATACTGTTGTGTAATAGTACTAGCACCTTGTACTTTTGCCATTGCTTTTAAATCGGCAACAATGGCACCAACAATGCGCTTTATATCAAATCCATGATGTTTGTAGAATCGTTGATCTTCAATAGATAGTGTTGCCTCTTTTACATAAGGAGAAATTTCATCAAGAGATACATTATAGCGCTTTTGTGTTTCATTACTTTGTCCTATAACAGTGTCATCATTAGCGTAAAAGACACTCGTTTGCGGCACTGCAACAGGGGGAGGCCCCATAATTTTTGCAGCTATAATGATAATAAAAAAGGAAAAAACGAAAAAAAGAACACAAGAAAACATTACGGTGAAGAAAAGACGTTTATATTTTTTAAGTTTTGGATTCATAGTTTGATCCATCTTTTTCAGCCCCTCATTAATACAAGCATTATTGTATTAGTATTGAGGGTTTTCGTTTATTTTAAACAATGAAATTTTGAAAACAAAAAAGCCCCTTCAATTAAGAAAGGAGCTCAAAGGCACGTGCTGGCCAATCGGTAATGATGACATCTACACCATAGTCAATCATAGTTTGTAAATCTTTATATTCATTAATGGTGTAAGGACGAAAAACGTATCCTTGCCCCTGTGCTAATTGGACA
>NZ_JBFTMA010000366.1:0-4224 GCF_056396725.1 Bacillus sp. 05T31 | reverse complement strand
AATTGGTGAAGAATTACAGATAATTATTTTAGATAATAAAGTTCCTGTGGATGAGGAGAATATGAATCATATACGGTTTACCAAAGATGAAAATGAAGGTAGATATGGGTTCTTTTTGAAATAAAATTAATAGCAAATTAAAAGTATACACTTTTAGTTTGCTATTTTTTATTTAAGCACTGTATATAATGTAGGTTTTATCTGACTAATTATTTTTTCTATTCTTCTCGTTCTGCATCATAAATTCCCAAAAGCGTTTTAATTCTTCACGCTTTTCGGAAGAAGCCTCTTTGATATCTTTAAACCACAAGCCTAGCTCGGGATCGTAAAAAATATCATTTGGTCCATACTTTGCATTAATGTTAGGATTATCAATTCTTCCTAATAAATAATCAGTTGTAGTTTCTAAAACATCAGCTAAAGCAGATAGCACTTCGTTAGAAGGAGCACTATAGCCATTTTCATAATTACTAATAGTTCCTTTAGTAGTTTTTATCTTTTTTGCTAGTTCTTCTTGAGTTAAATCTTTTTGCTTTCTGGCAAACTTTAAACGCTGAGGAAACATTATAACAGCCCTTTCTAAACACAAAATAATTAATGTACAAGTATATTGTACATTAATTGCTTAAATAAACAACTTAAGTACAAGTTAATTGTTATTTTTGTTGACATACAAGAAACTTGTACATATAATTATGTACAAGAAGTTCATACAAATTTTCGGGGGTGATTGAATGAAAAATGAGAACTTAATAAAGGCTCGAAAGAAAAAAGGATTGACCCAAGAAAAGTTAGCTCATTTATTAGGGTATAAAGGTAGACAAGCTGTAGCTAATTGGGAAAATGGATATAATCTACCTCCGCTATCGATTGCTTTAGGAGTTGCTGAATTATTAGGAGAAGATGTGAGTTTGCTATTTGGATTTGAAGTTCAAGAAAATCATATAAATATAAGGTTTGTATAATAAAAAAGGAGGTAGTATTCATGATTAACTTCGACATCGAATCATTCCGACAAATTATCCGAGAAGAAGTCCAAAAGGCAACCGAACATCTACAGCCAATGAAAGAACTACCACCATTTCTAACAATTACAGAAATGATGGACTTGTTACATATTAGACGTACTAAAGCGTCAGAACTATTAAACCGTTCTGATTTTCCAGTTTGCCGTGAAGCAGGAGTTCTTATTCCTACACACCTTCTTTTTAAGTGGATGGAGAATCACACTGAATGGGTAGAAAACAATACTGAGTATTACAATCCGTTTAAAGAATCCGTCTAATAATAAATTACCATAGTAAGTTGTCACAAATAAATATTGCTTTAGGTACGAATGGGGGAAGTAAACGATGTCCATAGGAAAAGAAGTTGCTATGGCACGAAAACGAAAGGGAATCACCCAAGAACAACTCTCCTTAGAAATCCCCGTGAGTCGTGAGTCACYAGCAAAATATGAAACTGAACAACGACGCTTACCAGAAGATTTGCGAAAATGCATTACTGAAGGAATTAATGATCCGCAGTTGTTTTTTAAGATGTGGAGTGAAGCAACAGGGGATGTAAGTATTCCGTTCTTCAACGGAGAGCAAATAGATCTTCATCCTACAAGTATGAGGTACATGGTYMATCAAGAAACAAATGAAGTTTTGAAACAACTCGATACAKTATGTTGGTTTAAACCTTCACAAACTTGGTCCGAAAGTGAGAAAGAGGATTTGAAAAAGGTAATGCATGAAATCTTGGATGCTACAGGTTCAATGATGAGCCTCGTAGCGGTCCTATGTGATCAATATGGTATTTCAATGAAAGAAGTCTTTAAGTACTGGAAAGTATCATTACGAGCTAGGAAGTATATAAAAGATTAATTTAATTATTTTATTGGGGAGGTTTAAGTTATGACAATTGATTATGTAAGTCCAACTTTAAATCAATATAAAGCTCTAATTCGTAAGGAAGCAAATTTATATGGTGATATTCGGATTGCGGCAGTTTGTGGAGACTATAGGAAAGCAAAAAACTTAAAGCAAGAGAAGAAGTTGATGGAGATAAGAATTCGAATTATAGAAGCAGCATTCGTTTTGAAAAACAAAAATAAAAAAGAAAAGACTACCGCATAGCCCGCGATAGCCAAGAAAATTAACATATGAATTATAGCATACTTCAATTTAATGCGACAAGCAATTGTGCTTGTCGTTATGATCAGAAAGGCTGAGCCCCCATCTTTTAATAGATTCTGCTTTTTCTTTCTGTTCATAACGATGCGTACAGTATCAAATTACTAGAAATGAGGAATAAGTCATGAAATCAGAATGTAATCGTCTGTTTGATTTAGTTCTACCAGGGGATTTTACCTTTGCGAATGAATTACATAATTGCATGGTTACATGTCTTCATAATCTGTTCAATGCTGAATCGTTGGATGAAGCAAATCGTTGGGAGATGGAATTAAAGCGATGTACACAGGAGTTTAAAAGTCTACGTAATGCAAAAGAGGAACATGAAATATCTAAGAGTTATCGTGTAGTTATTAAAAGGTTTCAAGAAAAGGGGATTAATGCATCATTAGTTAGTCGTAAAAAATAAAAAATCTATCACTTTGCAGAGTGATAGATTTTAGACTCTAATAGAGAGTCTTTCTAAAAATAGAATTGGATTAAGTATATCAAAGCAAATCAAGTAAAACAATGGAGGATGAATAATATGGCAGTTTATAGACCTGTTCAAGTTTCATATTGGCAAGATGCTTTCGTTTTAGATCTTACACCGGAGGAGAAATACTTCTACTTATACTTAATGACTAATAGCAAAACTTCTCAGAGTGGTATCTATGAGCTTCCATTACGAGTGATAGAAATGGATACAGGGTATAACCGTGAAACGGTTGAGAAGCTGCTAGAGCGGTTTGCTGATTACGGGAAAATTCATTACAACAAAAAGACGAAAGAAATTATGTTGATTAATTGGCTTAAATTCAATGCTATTACAAATATGAATATTGAAAAGTGTGTGTTAAAAGAAATCCAGAATATTAAGTGTGAAGATTTTTTAATTGATTTTTATGAGACATGTTTAGATTTAGAACAGCAGCAAGATTTTAAAATTCCTCGTATTAAGGAATACTTCCAAGCTCGTTTTGAGTGGCTTATAAGGGGCTTCGAAGACCCTATGAAGGAAAAAGAAGAAACAAAAACAGAAACAAAAGAAAAAGAAGAAACAAAAACAAAAGAAGAAGCAGCAAGCTGCTCAAGAGATAAAAAAGTTGCAGAAGAAAATCCAATAGCATTTTATGAGCAAAACTTTGGAGTTCTTAAACCATTTGTGGCTGAAGGGATCAATGCGTGGATTGAAGATTTGAATGCACAGCTTGTTATCAAAGCAATGAAAATAGCTTTAGAAAAGAATGCACCTAATATGTCTTATGTACAAGGTATTTTAAGAGATTGGCATGCTAAAGGGTATAAGAGTATTACTGATGTTGAAGCTGCACAAACTCAATTCCGTAAGAAATACCAGTCTCGTGGTGGGAGAAGTAATACTAGAAAAGAAATCGTCCCTGATTGGTTACATACACAAAATACAGAAGTGCAATCTCAGCCTGTAAAGCACGATGAAATGGATTTAGAGGGTGAACGTAAACGTTTAGAACAAGTGTTATCTAAATATAAAAAAGAGGCTTAGGAGGATTGTAATGCCAAAGCAGTTAACAATATTTGATGCTGATCCTGTAGTAGCATTCGATACTGAGAAAGCACACATTCATCGATTAAATTCTAAAGTTCGTTTTACGGATGTAGTTGTTCAAGTGCGAAAACAAGTAAGAGCTACTGATGAATTAAAACCAACAACAGCGCCAGATGATCAGTATGAATTATTTGAGGAGTATACGATTGGAATTTGGAGATTTAAGCGAGTAGAAGAGAAGCAGTTTGATTGGGAAAAAGCAGAGGAGCTTTGCAAGAATGCGAGAGATAATAAAGAACCGATTTCAATACGACTTTATTTATCATTAGAACAATCATTTATTCCCGATAATGTTGTGGAATATCTATAACAAAATAAAAAAGTCGAGAATGCTCCCGACTTGCTTCGACAAAATAATCATAACATACGGGAGTGGTCTTAATGGGAATTATTAAAGAAAATCTTGTAGAAATGACAGCTGAAATAGATTTGAAAATAAACGGAATATATGTTGTTAAAAATGGTCAGGTCCAACTAATA
>NZ_JBFTMA010000365.1:0-5363 GCF_056396725.1 Bacillus sp. 05T31 | reverse complement strand
TAAAAAACCGAGCTGCACTCATGCACAGCTCGGTTTTTTATAATATTTATTTCATATTCCCATAAATATAATTCTTATATAAAATTTATTTATTTTTAATAAAATTATTATTTTACATAATTAAATTAAATTTCTTCCGTTTCTTTACGATAGCTTACAACTAATTCATAGTTTTGAAAGTACGAAAGATCATCAAAATCTATAAAAATTAACTACCGTCTTTCTCAACTGACACTATTTCCCCATCTGATTTCTCAGAAACAATCCCTAAAGAATATCCGGGCTGAATTGAGCTATTTCCTCCTTACCTTACAATACATCAAATAGATTCATCATGCTTTATACGCAATTCTTCCTTAAACCATTGTAGAGCATCATGATCAATCGAAATTTTCATCTTCGTTCCTCCTGTTTACGCAAAATCCTTTTTGCCTAATCTTTGTTTTACAAAAATGACAAATATAATTAAAGCTATTAATCCTGAAATTGCACTACCTGCGAATAAAATACGGTAACCAAACATTTGTGAAACAACTCCAAGTAAAATCGCACCTAATCCAATCCCTAAATCAAAAGCGGTAAAGAATGAAGCGTTAGCAACTCCTCTTTTACTAGGATCAACAATTGTCAGCATCGCTGCTTGTAAAGCGGGCTGTGCTGAACCGAATCCAACACCATATAATGCCGCTGCAATCATTACACCTATCAAACCATTTGAACTCGTTAGTACAACTATCGCTAAAATAGTAATACATAGTGCCGGAAGTATGATAAAAACTTCTCCATACTTATCTAATAGTTTTCCTGAAATAGGTCGTACAATTGTTAAAGCAATTGCATATACAAGAAAGAATGTCCCAGGATTCACATCAATTGATGACGCGAATAACGGTAAAAATGTTGTTATTCCTCCATATGCAAATGATAAAAAGAAAACAACAACCGTTATTGATAAAACGGATTTTTCAAACAGCTGAATTTTCCCTTTTTCTTTTTGTGGCGTGAATGGCATTTTCGTTATTAACGATAATACGACTGCCATAAAGGATAAAAGAGTTGCTAACAAGAATAGACCATGAAATGAATAATTTTGTACAACCCATAATCCAATCATCGGGCCAATTGCCATCGCGATTGATTGTAAACATTCCCATCATCAGTCCAACTTGCGATTCATTTCCACCAATCTCTTTAATAAAGAGCGGGAGCGTTGGAACAAGTAAATAAAACCCCGTAAATAAAAATAACATCGCGATAGTCATTTGTATAAATGATTTCGTCCATAATCGTTCCATTAAAATCCCTCCATAAACACGTAAAATATTACAATCAACACATCAATTGTATATTTTTCATGTTCCCTTGCCCTCCGCTAATAGACGTATCTTTTCATAATAAATGGTCTACCATCAATTTAAGTTGGTCTTACGACTTTATGCCTATGTTTTAAGCAAAAAACCTATATATGTACCTTTATATGTTCTAGAAGAATATACTATTTTATTATTAAACTTAGGAGTGATCGTTTTCATGTGGGTATCACCAAGAATAACCGCCGTTGTCCCATCAGCTCCCTCAATACATGTTCCTGTCGTCCATACAGCTAGTTCCGATGTTGGTATCGAGCTTCCTGCCGCTTGGCAACAATATCAATCGACTGACCAAGTCACCCCTTCATTTTGGCATCATGGTACACACCCTAGTAGTACTACTTTTTATAGCCCTAGTTATCCAATACCTCCGACTCAATTTTTTTATCATTTCCCATCAATTTACTTTCAAAATTTCTATGGTACTTTTAACATTTAAAAATAATATTAATTTTTATAATATAAAAAGCACCAAAGAAACCGTTTTATCGGTACCTTTGGTACTTTTTAAATGCATTATTTATTGTCCATTATTGGAAGGAGCCTCTCCTGTGTTCCCGCCAGTAGTTGGTGGGGTTGGAGTTTCTTGGCCACCTCCAGTGGTTGGTGGATTCGGAGTTCCTTGGCCACCTCCAGTGGTTGGTGGATTTGGAGTTCCTTGGCCACCTCCAGTGGTTGGTGGATTTGGAGTTCCTTGGCCACCTCCAGTGGTTGGCGGATTTGGAGTTCCTTGGCCACCTCCAGTGGTTGGTGGATTTGGAGTTCCTTGGCCACCTCCATTAGTTGGTGGATTTGGAGTTCCTTGACCATTTCCATTGTTTTGTTCATTTTGCTTATTCTGTTCATCTTGTTTCTTTTGCTCTTCTTGCTTCTTAAGCTCTTCTTGCTTCTTAAGTTCATCTTGTTTCTTTTGCTCTTCTTGTTTCTTAAGTTCTTCCTGTTTCTTTAATTCCTCTTGATTTTTCTCTTCTTCAGTTTTTTGCTGTTGATCTTGTTTTGGTTGTTCCGTTGTATCCGGTACGCTAGTATTTGGAGATGAATCACGTTTTTCACCTTTTATACGCAATTCACTACCTTCTTGAATAACACTACTTGGCATTTTAAAGCGTGATTTATCTGTAGCCATCTCGCTCATCATTGCTTTAAAGATCAACTGTGCAATTTTTGTATTTTTACTACTAATATACTCGTCTTTACCATCTTTCGTATATCCAGTCCATACTGCCATCGTATATTGCGGTGTATATCCTGCAAACCAACTATCACGAGTTGCACTTTCTGGAATTCCATATTGTGCTAGCTGTTTTGTAGAATAGTTAGTTGTACCTGTTTTACCAGCTACATCTAAAGAGGCCACATTTGCCGATGTACCAGTACCTGATGTAACTACAGAACGAAGCATATCAGTAATCATATATGCTGTAGAATCCGCCATAACTGGTTTTGGTTTTTGTCCAAAACTTTGTGACTTGCCGTCTGGATAAACTACTTTCTTAACAAAATGCGGCTTCGTATACTTACCGTCATTCCCAAATGCCGCATAAGCACCTGCAATTTCAGTTGGTGACGCTTCATTTGTACCGATCGCTGTTGATTCTGTCGGTGCTACATTAAATGTAATACCTAATTTCTCAGAGAACTCTTTCGATTTACTAATACCTACCTCTTTAGCTGTTTTAATAGCTGGGATATTACGTGACTTTGTTAGTGCTTCACGCATTGAGATTGGCCCTAAATGACTTCTATCTGCATTTCTCACTTCTTGGCCAGTTGAATACTTAAATGGAGAGTCATCGATTTGATGATACGTAGCCCATTTTAAATATTCAATAGCCGGTGCATAATCAAAGATTGGCTTCATCGTTGAACCAGCTGCACGATCTAATTCAATCGCCATATTATGTCCTTTAAATACTGCTTTATTTTCACCGCGCCCACTACCTATAGCGCGAACTTCTCCAGTTTTCGTATCCATAAATGTGAAAGCACCTTGGAACTTATCGTTTGGATAATTAATAATATTTGCATTTAAAAGCTGATCAGCAAAATCTTGCGCTTTTGGATCCAAAGTTGTATAAATTTCTAAACCGTCAGATCCAATATTAACATCTGGTATTTCTTTTTCTACTTCTTTCACAACTGCATCCATAAATGCAGTATGTGGCATCGCTTGTAGTTCAGCTGCACTCTTAATATTTTTATCCACTGGTACTTTCGATGCTTCTTCCATTTCTGCCTTTGTAATATAACCATGTCGATTCATTAACCCTAGTACAGTATTTCTTCTTTCTGTTGCCCTTTGAACATTTTCTTTTTTCGTTGGGTCATAGTTATTCGGTGCTTTTGGTAAACCGGCAAGCATCGCAACTTCTGGTAATGTTAAATCTTTTAATTCTTTACCATAGTAGTTTTGTGCCGCTGTTGCGATTCCATATGAACGGTTACCTAAATTAATTTTATTTAAATACATTTCTAAAATTTCATGTTTTGAATACTGTTGTTCTAGCTTATAGGCTAAATATATTTCCTGAACTTTACGTTTTGACGTTTTTTCCATCGATAAGAAGTAGTTTTTAATAACTTGCTGCGTTATCGTACTACCACCTTGAGAGCCATAATCTCCCTTAAGACTAACTAAAACTGCACGAGCAGTACCTTTAAAATCTACTCCGCTATGCTCATAAAAACGCGAATCTTCTGTTGCTAAAAATGCATTTTCTACCAATTTAGGGATTTGATCATACGTAACATTCGTCCGCTTTTCTTTCCCATATTCATATACCAAATTCCCGTCTTTATCATAAATTTTTGAGGATAACGGATTAACAAGTTTTGCTTTCTCAAGTTTTGGTGCATCCTTAATCATTACGAAAAAGGTAGCAACCCCTGCCACTAAACCTACAATACCAAGTAGTAAACAACTGATTAAAAATTTACGAAAAAACGATGTTTTACCTTTTGGTTTTGTTTTTTTAGAAGCTGGCTGTTTTTTCTTTTGAACTTGTCGTCGCTCCTCTCGAGAACGATAATTTTCTGACATGTTACTTTCTCCTGCCTTTCAATTCTCCCGTTGATTTACTTGAAAATATTGAGGTCACTTTCCCAAATACATTTAATCAAGAAAGTATATTGACCTGGAGCATTCAATATTTTCCTAATTCACAGATTATACATTTTAGAATACTTCTTATACAAACTATTTTCACTTCTATTTTTTCTAATAATACTGCCCCTTAAAGCATAGAATGTAAGAAGTGAATTTTTAATACCTCGTATAAATAATATACCTTTTTTTCAAATGGTCAATATTTTCTTATTTATAAATCAAAGGTGAAATAAAAATAGCACAACGATATGTACTTCGTGTGAACTTCCTTATAATTACGTATAACAAACATTTAATATATTGCATATAAGTATAATACTCCTTTAATTATTAGGATTTCAACACGACAATCCCCTTCACTACAAGAAACCATCTAAAATGAAAAATAAGGAGTTGCGTAATGATGAAGCTATCTCCCGTTATTTCAAAAAAATTAGTTGCTGTTGGCTATAATCCTTTTTCTATGATTTTACGTATTCAACTAAAGAATGGTATGTATGATTTCTTTAATGTGCCAGAAAGCATTTACACCGGTTTATTAAACGCACACTCTAAAAGTTATTATCATAATACTTATATTAAAAATTCTTACCGCTATACTAAAATTTAAACTTGATTGGCATACAAAAAAGAAAGGCGAATCAAATCTCCTTTCTTTTTTGTATGTCAATCGCAATTTACCTTCTATTTCTTTTATTAATTTCATCATACGCTTGAACTTGTTTTTTAAGTCGCCTGTCGGCTTTTTTATCATGTACCACAAGAACTGCGTGTATCGCTCCTGGAACCCAAAAAATTAAGGTTAAAATGAAATTAATAATCGCTTGAAACGGCTTTCCGCAAAATAAAACAGCTACCGGCGGAAGTAGAATTGCTAATAAGTACAT
>NZ_JBFTMA010000364.1:0-4536 GCF_056396725.1 Bacillus sp. 05T31 | reverse complement strand
GGTTTTTTACTCTCTCTCATACAAAAAGACATCATCATATGCATGTTTCTAATGAAACTGCCATGATAATGTCTTCTCAAAAAAGAAAAAATAGTTATATATAATAATAAGATTAAACGTTATTTACTTCTTAAATAATCTCTTTCTAAATATGAACATACTTAGTGCGGAAAGAACAAGTGTTATTCCAGAAAGTAAAGTCGATGTGCTAGCTTCACCGCCTGTTGATGCTAAAGATTTCTTACCTTCCTCTGGCTTATTAGCATGTTGTTTATTTAAATTGTCTGCTTTTCTCTCTTCGTTTTCAATAAACTTCTTTTACCGGCTCTTTTACTTCTTCTTTTRTTTCTTCAACTTCTTTTACCGGCTCTTTTACTTCTTCTTTTATYTCTTCAACTTCTTTTRYYGGCTCTTTTACTTCTTCTTTTRYTTCTTCAACTTCTTTTGTTGGTTCTKTYACTTCTTCTTTTCCAACTATATTCTGGATAACTGCTCCGCTAAAKCTTATACTASTTTCATCCGAATCTAAATCAAATTTATATACCTTTTCACCTGGAGTACTCCATTTCATTACTCCGTTATTAAACGTTCCACCCTCACTTGTCAGTTTTATATTCTCAATAATTTCTCCTTCTAAATCATATACAGGAACTTGAATTTCTTCATTTACTTTTGCTTCATCTAAAAAGATTTTCTGTCTTCCCGCATCAATTGAAAACCAYTGACCTAATTGTATTAACGGTCTTACATCACGAATCTCATTTCCAKCTAATTTTAAGCTAAGTAAGTCTAGCATCGAGCCAAGAACCGATACATCTTTAATATGATTGTCCGCAAGATTTAACCACTGTAAATTTCCCAATGAAGATAACGGTGTTATATCTTCAATTTGATTATGAGATACATTCACATCKTTCAAYTKTTYYAAGTTYGARATRAAYTCAATATTYTTCAAMCCTACTCCTTCTAAAGTGAGKTTTTCTAAGTTCGYCATRTACTCTAAACCWGTTAKATCTTTTATCTCTTTYCCTTTTTCTTTAAGTATCTCTGATTTTTTAACCTGTAATAAATCTTCTTTTGTGATAGAAGCGTTTAAATTCTCTCTACCTAAATTCTCTTTATTAATATGTTGTTGTAAAGTTTTATCGAGAATTACATTTTCCTTTTGTTCATTATCCTCTTTTATTGTTTCCTTTATTTCATCTAACCTTTCAATAACATTTTGAATTACTGTTCCATTAAACTTAATACGATTCTCTTCTGGCTTTATATCCAACATAAATTCATATATTTTTTCACCTGAAGTACTCCATTTAACGGAACCGTTATTAACTATTCCATCTTCACTCTTCAATCTAACAGTATCGAGTGCCTCTCCTTGTAAATTATAGATAGGTATTTTAACTTCCTTATCTTTTTCTACATCATCTAAAAAGATTTTTTGTCTTTGAATATCGATATACATTCTTTTTCCTAACTCTTGAACTGGTCTWACATCACGAATTTCATTCGAWCCYAGYTTTAAATYATAYAAWCCTGTYAATTGACTAAGTGGTGTTATATCWGAAATATAGTTTTCCTCTAAATYAAGYGAYTGTACAGTAGATAGCTTTGATAGAGGTGTTATATTTTCTAAGTCATTTTTAGAAAGGTCTAAATCAGCTAACTTTTTCATTGCGGTAATATGCTCAATGTTAGTGAGCCCATTATTACTTAGTGAGAGTTTCTTCACATTTTTTAACTGCTCAATTCCTTCAAGGCTAGCACTACTAACTTGATTATTTGCTAAAGTCAAAGTCTTTAAAGATGTTACTGTAAATAATGGCTTAATATCTTTTATATGAKTGCTATTTACATCTAATATTTTTACATTTTTCATTTGACTCAATGGGCTTAAATCAGAGATTTTATTGTTTCTTAAACTTAAATTCTCAATATGCTCTAACTCAGCCAGAGGCCCAATATCTTGAAGTTTACTATAAGTTATACTCACTGATTTTAATTGTCTCAACTTCGAGATAAACTTTACATTTTCCAACTCAACTTCCTCTAAAGTTAAGTTTTCTAAGTTTGTCATATATTCCAAACCGCTTACATCTTTTATTCCTTTACGTTTTGCTTCCACTACAATTAAAGATTTAACTTGTAATAAGTCTTCTTTTGTTATAGGATCATCAAGATTTCCCCTACCTAAACTATATTTATTAATATGTTGTTGTAATTTTTTGTCTCGTATTACATTTGCGTTTTCGTCTTGCTCCACTTTGTCATCCTTATTTTCCTTTTGTTCTTCCAAAGTATTATTTTCTAAACTCATCGTATTCACTTCAAACTGCACTTGATACTTATTGTCATACGCCATTGTCGGAATGAAAATATGCATTTGCATATTATATCTTTTTCCTAATTCTCCAACTTCAAATTGAATAATCTTCGTCCCATTTTTCTTTTTATCCTCTGATATGACTTTTACATCATGGAATACACCAGGAGTATCAATATCCTCTGTTTTCAAGTATTCGAAGAAATCACTATCACTTAACGTTGCCGTTACAATTTTCTTCCCATTCTCAATGGTTAATTTAGGATCTTTTATATAAACAGCTGCCATAGACTCTTCATTCGTTTTATCTTTATACGCTTTAATAACAGCATCATATGTACCATCTTCTAAAGCATGTCCAGTTTTGTTCGCCTCAATTGCTACAGCTGCTAAAGCAGGCGTTGAATACGTAGCAAATGGAAGCGATAACGCCGCAGCGATAATCATCGCATTTATATGTTTTCTTTTATTTCTTTCCAACTTTACATCTCCTCCAAAATATATAAATCAAAATGTAATCATTTCTCGAATAAATGATAATGATTTTCATTATCRTTGTCAACTAAAAAAATAAAAAGTTTACAAAAAAATAATCCCTTTAAAAGGGATTATGCCATTTTTTCTCCTGATTCTTCTTTAAAAAAGCTYTTCATYGCATGAAATACATCTGCTTTTTGCTTTAAAATATAATATCTGAAATTCTCATCTTTAATGTTTTTGTAGGCTGACATAAGTGTACTATGGCGGTTGTACTGATTCACTTCCCCATACCCAAACATATTACACTTCTTCATCAACTCTTCCACAAGCTTTACGCATCTAGCATTATCCGAAGTTAAATTATCACCGTCTGAAAAATGAAATGGATAAATATTATAACGGTCTGGTGAATATTTATTATCGATTAACTCAAGTGCTTTTTTGTATACGGAAGAACAGATCGTTCCGCCACTTTCCCCTTTTGAGAAAAACTCTTCTTCTGTGACGACCTTCGCTTCCGTATGGTGAGCAATAAACTCAATGTCTACGGTTTCATACTTTGTGCGTAAAAATCTTGTCATCCAGAAAAAGAAGCTACGTGCCATATACTTCTCCCATATCCCCATCGATCCACTCGTATCCATCATCGCTAATACAACRGCTTTTGAATCTGGCTTTAACACTTCATTCCAAGTACGGAACTTTAAATCTTCTTGGTGAATTGGATGGAAAGATGCTTTACCACGCATTGCATTTCGTTTATATGCAGATATCATCGTCCGTTTCTTATCAATATTTCCCCATAATCCTGTTTTTCTAATATCATTAAATTCAATATGTTCAATCCGGTTTTCATCCATTTCTTTTCTCTTTAAATTAGGCAGCTCTAACTCTTTGAAAAACGCTTGCTCCAATTCTAAAATTGAGACTTCTGCTTCATAATAATCTTCTCCAGCTGCATCTCCTGCCCCTTGCCCTTTTCCTGGTCCCTTCTGCTTTTGACCACCTGATCCATCTCTTGCAACAACATCACCAACTTTGCTGTCACCGTTTCCTTGCCCAACGTGTTTGTTTTTATCATAATTGTATCTAATCTTATATTCATCTAAAGAACGAATCGGTATTTTCACAACATCCTTGCCATTAGACATAACTATACTTTCTTCTGTTACAAGGTCTGGTAAATTATTTTTGATTGCCTCCTGCACTTTTTCTTGATGGCGTTGTTGGTCGTCATATCCTTTGCGATGGAGGGACCAGTTTTCCTGTGAAATCGTGTAATTTGGTTGGTTTTCTTCGCTCATTCCTTTCCCTCCTTACTGTAATTGTCTTCCTCTATGAACAGCAATCTATAATTTTGTTTTCTAGTGTGCGTAACTAGAATATTTGAAAAATAACTGTTCATCGAAAATCATCCCATAAACATATATAGCGTTTTTCATACAATACTCCGAGCATCCTAAACAAAATTTTGCCACTCACATAATAGAAAGAAACATTCAGCCGTTGATAAGAAAGAAACACAATGCATTGTTGCACACATTTTCGTTTTGCAACATATTGTATTGTGTTGGCTTTTTTGTATGAATGGTTGGTTACTCTATCATATGCATATTGTAAAAATAATTGACAAGAAATTCATAAAATCGCATCTTAATTTATTATATTCGGACAAGCTATGACATTTTTTACAAATATCAATAGATAACAAAACGCCGTCCCAAGAATAAGAG
>NZ_JBFTMA010000363.1:0-4899 GCF_056396725.1 Bacillus sp. 05T31 | reverse complement strand
GTGCATAACAATTAAAGGCGATATTACAGATTACGATTCTTTATCCCATGCCCTGAAACAACATAACCCTGACATACTATTTCATTTAGCAGCTCAGCCAATCGTCACCACTTCATACAAAAATCCTATCGAAACATTTAAAACGAATGTTTTAGGTACTGTTCACGTATTAGAAGCAGCAAAACATATAGAAAGTATACGTGGCATCATTAATGTTACAAGTGATAAATGCTATGAAAATGACGGGAGCGGTAACCGGGCATTCGYGGAAACTGAYCGACTAGGAGGTTTCGACCCTTATAGTGCTAGTAAAGCTTGTGCTGAACTAGTTGCAGCATCATATCAAAAATCATTCTTCCACACTAACACTCTGAAAATTGCCTCAGTAAGAGCAGGTAACGTCATCGGCGGCGGTGATTGGGCAGAAGACCGATTATTCCCAGATATCATTCGTGCATATTTACAAGATAATACATTAAATATTAGAAACAAAAACGCTATTCGCCCGTGGCAACACGTATTAGATCCTTTACATGGCTATATTCTTTTAGCTGAAAACCTTTCGAAAGACGCCGAATATGCAGCAGCTTGGAATTTCGGCCCGATGAATGAACTTAACAGAACAGTTCATGATGTCATTCAATCTATAATAAAATTATGGAATCAACCAACAGATCATTCTATCGCTTGGACTGTTGATTGGTACAAAAAATATGCATCTGGTCAAAATATGGAATCTTTCACGCGACAACAAATCGATGCATTCAAAAATTTATAAGGGGGCTATAAAATGGAACAGAAAAAATGCCGTTTTTGCCACTCATTACTCACAAATACTTTTTTAGATTTAGGCGTTTCTCCTCTCGCTAACTCATTTGTAGCTCCAGAACACTCATATAAAATGGAGCCATTTTATCCGCTGCACACGTTTGTTTGTAACTCTTGTTTACTTGTACAATTAGATGAATTTGAATCTCCGCACAATATTTTTCATGACTATTTATACTTTAGCTCTTACTCCTCCAGTTGGCTACTACACGCTAAGCAATATGTAGAAATGGCGATTAAGCGTTTCAAMTTAACAAACCATTCGAAAGTGATTGAAATCGCAAGTAACGACGGGTACTTATTACAATACTTTCAAAAAGAAAATATCAAAACGTTAGGAATTGAACCAGCAAAAAATGTAGCAGAAATCGCTATCCAAAAAGGAATTCCTACTGAAGTGAATTTTTTCAGCAATGACTTAGCAAAAAAATTACCACAAGCTGATTTAATCGTCGCAAATAACGTATTAGCACACGTTCCAAACTTGCATGATTTTGTTGCTGGTTTAAAAACATTATTAAAACAAGATGGCACGATAACAATTGAATTCCCGCACTTATTGAACCTCATATCCTTTAAACAGTTTGACACAATCTATCATGAGCACTTCTCTTACTTCTCTCTTATAAGTCTTCAAAAAGTTTTAGCGCATCATCATTTACAAATTGTCGATGTAGAAGAACTTGCAACGCACGGTGGTTCATTGCGTATTTTTGTAAACCATCACAGTGACTCATCCACTATCCATTCCAGTGTTACAAATATAATCCAAAAAGAAATAGATCACGGGCTAGATACTTTAGATTGCTATCTCCTTTTTTCTAAACGCATAGAACAATTGAAAATAAGTATTTTAAAGTTTTTTATCAAAGCAAAAGCTTTAAACAAACAAATTATCGGTTACGGTGCTCCCGCTAAAGGAAACACCCTTTTAAATTATTGCGGGATAGGAAAAGAATTTCTAGCTTATACAGTAGATAAAAACCCTCACAAACAAAATCTCCTTCTACCAGGTACCCGCATTCCAATAAAATCTCCAGAAGAAATTAAACGTACAAAACCCGATTACATTCTCATACTTCCTTGGAATTTAAAAGATGAAATTATGAAAGAATGCTCTTTCATTCGTGAATGGGGCGGCAAATTTTTAGTAACGATTCCAGAAGTTGAGGTGATTGAGCCATGAAAAAAATCCTTGTAACAGGCGGTAGTGGATGGATTGGTAAATATGTTGTAAATTCTCTTATACAAAAGGGCTATGAGGTGCACGCCACTTACAATACAAATAAGCCTTCTCACCTTTCTTGCCATTGGCATAAAGTAAACTTACTTTGCGATGAAGAAGTAAAAAAACTCATTTACGACATTAAACCTAGTCATCTCATTCATTTAGCTTGGGAAGCAGTGCCGCCAGCATGCTATGTATCAATTAATAATTATTATTGGCTAAAGTCTAGTATCTCATTGATTCAACACTTCACAGCATGCGGTGGAAAGCGCGTCGTCGTTGCAGGTACTGGCGCGGAGTATGAATGGTTTAATGGCGTATTATTTGAAGATTCACCGCTTCTTTCCTATAAAACCCCGTATTCATTATGTAAAAATGCACTGCACTCCTGGCTACAAACGTATGCACAACAAACCAGTCTCAGCATGAGCTGGGGCCGAATTTTTCATATGTATGGCCCTTACGAACAAGGKAATCGRCTCGTTTCTAACATTATCAMSTCCTTATTAAAAAAYGAGGAAGCACTATGTACACACGGAAAACAATCAAGAGACTTTCTCCATGTGAGTGACGTCGCTGACGCTCTCGTAACATTATTAAACTGCAACGTTACAGGTTCAATAAATATCGCATCTGGTCAATCTGTACAAATTAAAGAATTAGCTTCGATCATTGCTAAAAAAATCGGAAAAGAAAATTTAATTAAACTAGGTGCTATCCCTTTTCCTAAAGATGAACCTTTATTTGTCGGTGTTAATGTGGAACGTTTAAAAAACGAAGTAAACTGGAAACCAAAATACGATCTAAACGCTGGAATCGAAGAAACCATTTTGTGGTGGGAATCATTTATAAAAAAGCATAACGATACGCATCACTAAAACGTAAATCCTTCGCCCCTCTCGCTAATTCCTTATACCATTCTTCCAATCTTTCAGGCGTAATAATATGGTGCGTTCCCATTCCCCCATGCCTACTACCTTCAGAAAGAGTCGGACCAATTTGTAATTTCCTCTTTCTCATCGCATCGTTCCAAGGACTAAACCCAAACCATGCAATACATGCAAGAGGCGGATAATTCATAGATTCATGTGCAGTTAAGTGTCTTCCGACAGTATAACTTCCGTGTTCATGATTATGAATAAATCTACCTCTTCTCCATAACGCCCAATCTTCTGGTAAATAACCGTGAAATCGCTGTTTCATTAAAGGTATTCCAAAGTTAAGTTCTGGATAATTATAGTTAGGATCATCCACCATAACAAGACCTTCTAACCAATACATCCTCCCTCCCAATTCATCAAGCGATTTCCAAAACTGATTTTTATCTTGCACACAAAGAAACTCAGTCGTATTTAAAATCATTTTCCAACCTTCTACTTCTTGTTCCACCCTCATCACTTCATGATCTGTCGCTAAGGCATCAAACTCTGGATTTACAGAATCTCGCACTTCCCAATGCGGTGCGAATTTTTTACAAATTTCGACTGAACGATCTGTAGAACCTTTATTAATTAAAATGCCATGATCAAACAGTTTCGTATGATGTATAAGCCACCACGGCAATAAATACTCTTCATTRTAAAAATGAGAWATAACRGTTGTAGTTATARCAATCTCCTCCTCTTTCTCTATTAATCTACTTTTTATCCTATAGCCAATATACTCACGAACAAAAAATATGTGTCCTATTATAAGCAAAATCTTATTACTAGTATTTTTGCAAGTTCCCTTTGGTACCGAGCCCTTCTCACCGTCTATTTTTTCAAACCAAATCGATCCATTCAACTCTTCTAAACGAATTGGAACGAGATAATTACTAACATGTGGGTTTATAACAATATATTTCATAATATCCTTCAATAATCAGAAAATTGAGTTATAATATCATTATAAAATTAATAAGGAGGAATACGCTCATGTACTACAACACTTCATTCGAAAACGATCAACCTGTAGGCCGTCTATAAACTAAGACGGGCATTCATATAACAAGTGCACCATGCCTCGTCTTAGGGAATAAATCATAACCCTAAAAATAGACGGAGGTCATTCAAATGAAACAAACCATTTTAGGAGCTATATGTTTATCACTAGCAGCAAGTATTTGGGGCGGTATGTACGTCGTTAGTAAATACGTACTCGACTTTATTCCGCCACTTACACTCGTTTGGCTACGCTTTATTATCGCTTTTGTTGTTTTATATGCGATTTTGAAAACAACTGAAAAAAAGCAAAAGAAAAAAGTAACCATACACAAAAAAGATTGGCTATTATTCGCTTGGATTGGATTCATCGGGTATTTCATTTCGATCACATGTCAATTTATCGGAACGAAATTATCCGATGCTCATACAGGCTCCTTAGTAACATCAGCTACACCTGCATTTATGGTTATATTTGCAGCGCTCCTTTTAAAAGAGAAACTAACTGCTCGTAGACTTTTATCAACTATAATAGCGACAATCGGTGTCATTATCGTTATCGGATGGGATATTGAAATCGGCTCCTATTTTATCGGTACAATCATTTTAGTTGGGGCCGCTATTACGTGGGCTTTACTGTCCATTTATGTAAAAATTGCTTCAGCTCGGTTTTCATCTTTAGTTATTACAACGTACGCAATATTCTTTTCACTCTTTTTTATTACACCTTTTATGATATGGGAATTCCAATCAAATCCTATTGAAGATATAAACATGTATGTATTATTAGGCATTCTTTATTTAGGAATTGTCTCAACGGCAGGTGCATTTTTCCTTTGGAATAAAGGATTAGAATTAATGGACGCAAGCATCGGTTCCTTATTTTTCTTCTTCCAACCTATCGTTGGATCGATACTTGGC
>NZ_JBFTMA010000362.1:0-4233 GCF_056396725.1 Bacillus sp. 05T31 | reverse complement strand
CATTAGAAAACCTTGATTATTATTTACATCAGCTAAGTGAAAATATTGAAAAAAACGGTGGTTTCGTTTATTTCGCAAAGACTGCAGAAGACGCAAGGGAATATGTAAAAGAGATTGTAAAAAAGAAAAATKCGAAAAAAATTGTGAAATCAAAATCGATGGTAACAGAAGAGATTAGTTTAAATGAAGCGATTGAAGAAGCTGGAGCAGAAGTGTTAGAAACAGATCTTGCTGAATTTATTCTACAAGTGAACGACCACGATCCTCCCTCGCATATTGTTGTTCCGTGTCTTCACAAAGATAAAGAACACATTTGTGAAATATTTAAAACAAAGTTAGATTACACTGGAACATCTGATCCTACGGAAATGGCGAGGTTTGTAAGAGATTATTTACGTGATGATTTTTTTGCAGCGGATATAGGGGTGACTGGATGTAACTTTGCTGTTGCAGAGTCGGGGTCAATTTCTATCGTAGCAAACGAAGGAAATGCAAGACTTACTACGACACTTCCAAAAACGTTGATTACAGTTATGGGGATGGAACGTATTGTTCCGACATGGGAAGAGCTTGATGTTTTAGTAACACTTCTATGCCGAAGTTCTGTAGGACAAAAGTTAACAAGTTATATTACAGGATTAACTGAACCTGGTGGGGAAGATGGACCTGAGGAATTTCATTTAGTCATTGTTGATAATGGTCGTTCCGATATTGTAGGAACAGAATTCCAAAGTGTTCTTCAGTGTATTCGTTGCGCGGCATGTATTAATGTGTGTCCTGTATACAGGCATATTGGTGGGCATGCATATGGCTCTATTTATCCAGGGCCAATTGGAGCTGTGTTGACACCGCTTTTAGGGGGATATGATGAATATAAGGATTTACCTTATGCATCTAGCCTTTGTGGTGCTTGTACAGAAGCGTGTCCAGTGAAAATCCCGTTACACGACTTATTAATTAAACATCGCAGCCGCATTGTAGAAGAAAAACAATCACCCGTAGCTTGGAACGTGGCTATGAAAGGTTTTGAAAAAGCGGTGAAGAGTCCTAGACTATTTTCTTTTGCAGCGAAGAGCGCTCCGTATGCATTAAAACCTCTTGCAAAAGGGGATAAGATCGAGCGTGGAATTGGGCCGTTAAAAGCTTGGACGGATGCGAGAGATTTTCCAGTTCCGAAAAAACAACCGTTTCGAGAGTGGTTTGAAAAACACGAAAAGGAGAACAATGATGGCCATCCAAAATCGTGAGGAATTTTTACTACAGTTATCAAAAAAGCTTGGTAGGAAACGTCCAGAAGCAGTGAAAAAACCGAACTGGTCTTTTTCCCCGCAGTGGGATGTTTTTGACGGACTGGCGCAAGATGAACTTGTATTAAAGTTAATAGAGCACTGTGAAGTGATTCATACAGAAGTAAAGCGAACAACAAAGGAAAATCTTGTTGAAACATTGGGGTCTTTTATAAAAGGTTGGAATATCAAATCTGTTATATGTTCGAATGATGAGCGCTTTAATGAGTATGGTCTTACGCCATGTTTCAGCAATGAAGGAACAACACATTTTCGTACATGGGGATTAGATCATAAAGAAGAGGACATAAAATTTGCGAAAGCTGCTGACCTTGGCATTACGTTCAGTGATATGACTCTAGCGGAATCAGGAACCGTTGTACTATTTAATGACGGGTTAAAAGGAAGACATGTGAGTCTTCTTCCGGAGTCATATATTGCAATCGTTCCTAAAAGTACGATTGTACCAAGATTAACCCAAGCTACAAAACTGATCCATAATCAAAATAAAGCGGGAGAAAACTTGCCGGCTTGTGTGAACTTCGTTTCTGGTCCATCAAATAGCGCGGATATTGAAATGAACCTTGTCGTAGGTGTGCATGGGCCAATTAGAACAGCGTATATTATTGTGGATGATTAATAATGATTTACGTGTGCGGCAGAGCGCGAAATATAGCTGAAACAGTATAAGAGTACTGAAAATAGAAAGTGCTGGCTGTTAAATATAACCGGGGCTTTTTATTTTGTGTGCCCTTATTGGTGAAGAAACCTTAAGAAGGAAAATTTTAATCTCTGTTTCAGTTTTCTACGCTACTATAACTAACTGAATTGTGTCTTTTCTTAGAAGCTAAACACACTATAACTAGCTCCAATTATAATGAATACGATAAAGAGCAGAATGAGTAATAAAAGCCCACTACGACCGCTCTTACCATCTTTGCCATCTTCACCGCCGCTACCACTACCACCTTTACCGCCATATCCCATATGAATGGCCTCCTTATTGTTATACGTTGTTTTTACTTTATATTTTTCTATGTTCATCAAGAAGTTCCTTCAAAAACTCTAATTAACTTGCAAATCATTCATTTTCATATTACAATTTATTTACCGACCGGTAAGTAAAAACAAGTGAGGTATAGTATGACAAAAAATTTACAAACATCGAAGAACATTGTAGAGGCATCATTTAAACTAATGGCAGAGCACGGTATTGAGAAGATGAGTCTTTCCATGATTGCAAAAGAAGTTGGCATATCAAAGCCAGCTATTTATTATCATTTTCCGTCTAAAGAAGCGTTAGTTGATTTTTTATTTGAAGAAATTTTTTCTGGGTATCATTTCGCAAATTACTTCGTTATAGAAAAATATACGAAAGAAAACTTTGCAGAAAAGTTAATTACGGATGGTTTACATATGTTGTCGGAGTATAGAGGTCAAGAAGGCATATTACGCGTTATAAATGAATTCATCGTAACTGCGACGCGAAATGAAAAGTATCAGAAACGCTTATTTGAAATACAAGAAGATTTCTTAAATGGATTCCACGATTTATTGAAGCAAGGTGTGGAACTTGGTGTTGTGTCACAACATGGAACAGAAGAAAACGCGCATACGTTAGCGCTCGTTATCGATAATATGAGTAATTACATATTAATAGGATTCCAGTTAAAGTATAAAGAAATTTGGATTCAAAATGTGAAAAATGTAATGAAGGGGGAATAAGGATGAAAATGCAAAAAAACTGGTGGCTCGGTTTTCTTGGATTTATTGGCGTTTATAAAATTCCAGGTATGATTGAAGCTTTTCAAGCGGATAAAGGTTGGTTTGCATTAATCGGTTTCGTGTGGTTACTTTGGTTCGGATATTTTATTCCTGAGAAGAAAGATAATTGAATTTCAATTTTCTGTAAAGTTATGTAAAATATAGATTGAGACAATTCATATATTAGATTAATAGATTTGGAGTGGTTACATGGATCCATTGAAAAATGAAATTCATCCTGACATGGTCAAGGTGTGGAAAGTTCGTGCTGTAATTGAAGAAGGGATAGGTATTCTCGTCATCTTAGTATACCTTTTCCTCATGATAAAGTTTGATTGGTGGGCGTGGATTTTGTATGTGATGGTTGGGCTAACAGTTGCGCTAGCACCATTTTCGTACTTTGTATTCCCGAAACTACGTCAGCGTTATTATAGCTACCAACTAAATGAAGAAGAACTTGAAATTCAGCACGGTCTTTTCGTTGTAAAGCGCGTATTAGTACCRATGATTCGTGTACAGCACGTTACAATTGAACAAGGACCAATTATGAGAAAACATGGATTAGCAGAATTACATATTTCAACAGCGGCAACTTCTCACAGCATCCCAGGCTTAACGATGTATGAAGCAGAAATGTTGAAAACGAAAATCGCAGAATTAGCGAAAGTGAGTGATGAGGATGTATAAGAGGCAGCATCCCATTACGATGTTATTAGAATTAAAAATAACAGATTTTATACCATTACTTATTTTCATGTTTAGTTTAAATGGAAAGTTCCCATTTTGGTATTTAATTCCCGCTGGATTCGGTTTACTCACCGTCTTTTCAGCGTTTGAAAAATGGTATTACACAACATACTGGGTTGAAAATAACGTATTACATGTTAAACAAGGGCTCTTTGTGAAGAAGGAGAGCTACTTAAATAAAGAACGTGTCCAAACGATTAATACAAGTTCAAACGTGTTATATCAAATGCTCGGTTTAAAGAAAATTCAAATCGAAACAGCTGGCGGAGGCGATGATGCCGAAGTAAGCCTAGCTGGTATTACAGAAGATGAGGCGAAGGAGCTTATTTCCTTACTAAATGAGCCAACTCCAGAAGTAAAAGCAGAAGAAACATCAGAAGAAGTAGTAGAAAAAGAAGTTATGACAGAGGAAAAGCAAGCGACAGAGTACAAATTA